>JANMHN010000468.1:0-3089 GCA_031375185.1 Allobosea sp.
TCGATGCCGTCAATGAGGAGTTTTGTCATCGTGTCTTCAGCCTCATGTGTGGTCGACAAGATCGAGGCGCTTCTCGATCCGCTCGATCCGTGCCTCCACACGATCAATGCGGCGCTGAACGCCAGCCAAATTTTCTTCGACAGCGGTCGTGCGAACCTTCAGGTCACGAACGTCATCGATCAGCCGGTCCATCTTCTCATCAAGACGTCGCAGGATGACCAGCGTCATGTTTTCAGGTTCGTTTGCCATGCCTCTTACTCTGCCGCCATCAGCACCGGCTCAGCATGCGGGTTCGCCGCATATTGGTCGATCCGTTCCTCAATCTCATGACGGAAATGCGCGATCAGGCCCTGGATGGGCCAGGCGGCGGCGTCGCCGAGTGCGCAGATGGTGTGGCCTTCGACCTGCTTGGTCACCTCCAGCAGCATGTCGATCTCGCGCTTCTGGGCGCGGCCATCGGCCATGCGGTTGAGCACGCGCCACATCCAGCCGGTGCCTTCGCGGCAGGGCGTACATTGGCCGCAGCTCTCGTGCTTGTAGAAATAGCTGATGCGGGCGATGGCGCGCACGACGTCGGTGGACTTGTCCATGACGATGACCGCTGCCGTTCCCAGCCCTGAGCGCAGCTTCGACAGCGAATCGAAATCCATCGGCGTGTCGATGATCTGCGCCGCTGGCACCATGCGCACCGACGAGCCGCCGGGAATGACGCATTTGAGGTTGTCCCAGCCGCCGCGCACGCCGCCGCAATGCTTGTCGATCAATTCGCGGAACGGGATGCCCATCGCCTCTTCGACATTGCACGGCTTGTTGACGTGGCCTGAGACGCAGAATAGCTTGGTGCCGACGTTGTTCGGGTTGCCGATGCCAGAGAACCAGCTTGCGCCGCGACGCAGGATGGATGGCGCGACAGCGATCGATTCCACGTTGTTAACAGTGGTGGGGCAGCCATAAAGGCCGACATTGGCGGGAAAAGGCGGCTTCAGGCGCGGCATGCCCTTCTTGCCTTCAAGGCTTTCGAGCAGCGCGGTTTCCTCGCCGCAAATGTAGGCTCCGGCACCGTGGTGAACATACAACTCGAACGGATAGCCGTTGATGTTGTCCTTGCCGATCAGCTTTGCCGCATAGGCTTCATCGACCGCGCGCTGCAGCGCCTCGCGCTCGCGCACATACTCGCCGCGGATGTAGATGTAGGCGGCGTGCGCACCCATGGCGAACGAGGCAATCAGGCAGCCCTCGACAAGCGTGTGCGGATCATTGCGCATGATCTCGCGATCCTTGCAGGTGCCCGGCTCGGATTCATCCGCATTGACCACGAGATAACTCGGGCGGCCATCCGACACCTTCGGCATGAAAGACCACTTCATGCCGGTCGGGAACCCTGCCCCGCCGCGCCCCCGCAGGCCCGAGCGCTTCATCTCGTCGATGATCCAGTCGCGGCCCTGATCGAGAATGAACTTGGTACCATCCCACTGGCCACGCGCCATCGCGCCCTTCAGGGAGACATCCTGCAGGCCGTAGAGATTGGTGAAAATGCGGTCCTTGTCGCTGAGCATGATCGTCAAATACCTCAGGAAGCCGGTTCGGTGATGATGTCGAGCCTGCGCTCGATATGTTCAAGGCGCAGTTCGATGCCGGTCACCTTGCTGTAAAGCTTTGCGACATCGGTTTGGATCGCAAGCATGTGGCCGCGCACGGCTGCGACTTCGACGCGGGCCTCACGCTGGCCTTCCTTCAACAAAAGCACGTCTCCCTGAATCTTTTTCAGGACCTCGTACATCAGTTCGTTCGTCACTTTTTCAGTCATGACGTCCTCACTTACCCTTCAGCTTCCCGCCAGCGGCGCTATCAGGCCGCCAGCCGGTTGCCAGCTTCTGCGACTGCTCGATCCATTTGTCACGCACGGCGCGGCCTTTGAAGCCTTCCATCTTGGTGTCGATCCATGCAAGTTCAGTGTCGGTCCAGGCGGCGATCTGGTCGAAATGCCACACGCCGCGACGGTTCAGCAGGTTCTCCAACTTCGGGCCAACGCCCCAGATCAGCTTGAGGTCATCACCCTTGCCAGCGCGGGGTTGGGTTAGCAGCGTTGGCGCGTCGGTATCGGCACTGGCTTTTACGGCTTGCTTCGGCACCACACCGGCCTGGTCGGTAGCAGAGCCCTTGATGGCGGCACCGCCGGCAGCGGGCGTGTCCTGCGCCACATTGCTGGGCGTGCCACCCGGTGCGGGCCTTGCTGGCGTTGGAGACGCGGTCGCTGGCGCGGCACCTGGCGCTGGCGAAGCCGGCGGAGCGGCGGCGGCCGCTGCCAGTTTGGCCGCTTCAGCCGCCTGCTTCACCGCTTCACGATCCGCCGCGATGCGTTTTTGCCAATCACCCCGGCCAACGGCACTGCCGTCATAAAGCGCTGTGTCCTTCAAGGTCTCTCCCCCGCCCAGCGGTTCGGAGCATGAACGGGCAACCTGCGGGCCGGTTTTCACCGCCCTGCCCGCGCGCAGATCGTCAAGCAGCGTGGCGAAGGTCTCGGGCGTCAGGTCTTCGTAATAGTCGTAGTTGATCTGCACCATCGGGGCGTTGCAGCAGGCGCCGAGGCATTCGACCTCCAGCCATGACAGCTTGCCATCCGCAGTGACGGTCGATGGCGGTCCGATCTTGTCCTCGCAGACCTTGATGATCTCGCGTGCGCCCCTGAGATGGCAGGGCACCGTGCCGCAGACCTGCACGAAATGTTCGCCTGCGGGGGCGAGGTTAAACATCGTGTAGAATGTCGCGATCTCGAAAACCCGCATGTAAGGCATGGAAAGCTTGCGCCCGACGGCCTCGATGGCCTTCTGCGGCAGCCAACCGCCGGCCTGCTCCTGCGCCATCCAGAGCAGCGGAATGACGGCCGAGGCCTCGCGGCCCTTTGGGTATTTGGCGATCTGACCATCAGCCCAATTGTCGTTCGTCTTGGAGAAAGCGAACGCGGCGGGCTGCACGGCATCAGGGGCTAGACGGCGGACGGACATGCAACTTCCTCAGGAACGCGACAGCGCATAGGCACACGCTGCCAGCACAAAACACATGATCCCGGCAATGGCATGGGGCAAAAC
>JANMHN010000010.1:0-13418 GCA_031375185.1 Allobosea sp.
GACGGTGCATCGCGCTTCGAGCGCTTGCGCCACATCGTCATTCCTCACCTGATGCCGCTCATCGTGTTCATCGCTCTCATTCATCTGATGGATTCGTACCGTGTCTTCGAGGAGGTCATCGGCTTCTCCAGCGAAGCTCACCGGATTTCGCTGCAATGGCTGACATTCAGCTTCCTGACGCCTGACGAGACCGGCAACCGCTCCATCACCCGCGCATCGGCCTCCTCGATGCTGACCATGGTGGGGATCGTGCTGCTGCTGATTCCTCTGCTCATGCGCACATGGCGCGACAACCGCGTCTCTCGCTAGGAGTTGGGTCATGGCCGATACAAAAGCACTCCAGCCACCCTTCGCCCTCAAGGCATTGACAGCCGGATTTGTCGCGCTGTGGGCAGTGGTCGCCATCTTTCCGCTGTTCTGGGTGGCGATCATGTCTTTCAAGCTGCCGCTTGACGCGTTGTCATCCAACCCTCTGAACGTGATCTTCGGCCCGGTCACGCGGGCCAATGCGGGCGGGCTTTCCGTCATGAGCCTGCTCATCGGACTGGCGGCCCTGATCGCCGTCTATCAGGTGCCCGTAAAATTCGGCAAGATCATTGCCAACAGGCTCGCCATCAACGGATCAATGGTGGTCGGCTGGCTCCTGATGGTCGCTGCTTTCCTGATCGTCGCATCCGTGTTCCTGTTCATGGTGCTGCCTGCCGTGATCGGCCTCGTCAATGCAGCCCTGTCTCCCATTCCACTGATCGGGATGCTGGCCCAGCCTGTGATCGGGGTCACGCTCGAGCACTACCGCGCCGTTTGGGTGCAGTATGAATTCTACCGGAATTTCATGAATTCCATGATGATCACCTTCGGCGTGGTCACGATCTCTCTCACGGTCGGTACACTGGCGGCCTATGGGCTGGCGCGCACCAAGAGCAATCTCGCCTTCTGGCTTCTGATCGCAGCATTGGTGTTTCGCGCACTGCCCCATTCGGTGCTGGTGACGGGCTACATCCCCGTGTTCATCAACTCGCGCGAGTGGCTTTCGCCGCTCTGGACATCGCCCGTCACGGGCTGGTTCTTCAACCTGTTCAGCGCCAATGCACCCTCGCTCTATGGGCAGCCGCTGGCGATCATTGTTGTCCTGGTCTCGATCAACCAGCCCTTCACGATCTGGATGATGCGCTCGTTTTTCATGAACATCCCGAATGAGCTGGACGAGGCCGCGCGGGTTGATGGCTGCACGCATTTCGGCGCGTTCTGGCGCGTGATCATGCCGGTGATGTGGCCTGGCGTGATCACGACGGGGCTGTTCTCGTTTCTCCTGGCCTACAACGATTACCTCGTCACCGCTCTGCTGCTCGATGCCCAGTCACAAACCATGGTGCCTGCCATCAGCCAGTATCTCAACCGGGACACGAAACTGTCCGACCAGATCGAGGCCATCGCCGCAGCGGTCTCGATCACGGCACCGTTGTTCCTGCTCGTGATGGTGTTCCAAAAACAGATCGTCTCGGGCCTGACGGCAGGCGCCGTGAAAGGCTGATGCCATGTCTGGAGCAAGACCGGAGCAGGCAGCGCTGACGCGCGCCAATGACCTGACCAGGACCGATGACACTCGCCGTGTCATCGAGGGCATGGTCGATGGCCTGAACGACCACAAGATCAATGGCATGGGGGATTTCTTTCATGAAGCCTTCCGCTGGATGGGCAATGCCGGCTGCGGAACCAAGAATGGCCTTGCGGAGTTTCAGAACAATTGGCAGCGCCCGTTCCAGGCCGCCTTCTCCGACAAGGTCTGCATCGACGAGGCGCGCCTATTTTCGGGCGAGTGGGCAGCGGCCTTCGGCGCGCAGCACGCCACTCATTCTGGCGAATTCATGGGCATTGCCCCCACAGGCAAGCGGGTCGAGATCCGCTACATGGATTTCTGGAAAGTCGCCGATGGCCGCATCACCGACAACTGGGTGATGGTCGATTTCCCGCATGTCATGCGCCAGCTCGGCGTTGATCCATTCAATGGCCATGGCTGGGAAGCCTATGACACCGGGACACGCACACCGCCACGTCCCGACCACGACAAGTAAACCACACAGAACGAGGAAAGCCATGATCAGGCATCTGAAAACGGCACGGACGCAGGCGGAGCGGAACGACGATGACGCCAAGGTACGCGTCGCGGTCGAGGGCATTCTGGCCGACATCTCCACGCGCGGCGACGCCGCCGTGCGCGATCTGTCGGTCAAGTTCGACAAATATGATCCGAAAGCCTTTCGTCTCACCGAACAGGACATCGAGGCCGCCATGGGCGCTGTCTCGAAACGCGATCTGGACGACATCCGCTTCGCCCAGACCCAGGTGCGCAACTTCGCGCAGCACCAGCGCGCAGCGTTGAAAGACATCGAGGTCGAGACGCTGCCGGGTGTGGTGCTGGGACACAGGAACATCCCCGTGCAGTCCGTGGGCTGCTACGTGCCGGGCGGCAAATACCCGATGGTCGCATCCGCACACATGAGCGTGGTGACGGCGAAGGTGGCGGGCGTCAAACGCATCATCGCATCAGCGCCGCCCCAGCAGAGCGCCAACGGCCCCGCTCCCCATCCTGCCATCGTTGCCGCCATGCACATGGGCGGCGCTGACGAAATCTATTGCCTGGGCGGTATCCAGGCGGTCGGCGCAATGGCGCTCGGCACGAAAACCATCGCCCCCGTCGACATGCTTGTCGGCCCCGGCAACGCCTTCGTGGCGGAGGCCAAGCGCCAGCTTTATGGCCGCGTCGGCATCGACCTGTTCGCAGGCCCGACCGAGACGATGGTGATCGCCGACGAAACGGTGGACGCCGAACTTTGCGCCACCGACCTGCTCGGGCAGGCGGAACACGGCGTCAATTCGCCCTGCGTGATGATCACCAATTCGGAAAAGCTGGCGCGTCAGACCCTTGACGAGATCGAGCGCCTGCTGGCCATCCTGCCGACAGGCGAAGCTGCCGGCAAAAGCTGGGCCGATTATGGCGAGATGATCGTCTGCGACACCTATGAGGAGATGCTTGACCAGGCGAACTTCATCGCGTCTGAGCATGTGCAGGTGATGACGGACCGGGATGACTGGTTCCTTGAACACATGCACTCCTATGGCGCGCTGTTCCTGGGTCCGCGCACCAATGTCAGCTTCGGCGACAAGGTCATCGGCACCAACCACACGCTGCCCACCAAGAAGGCCGGCCGCTACACGGGCGGGCTTTGGGTCGGCAAGTTCATTAAGACCCACACCTATCAGCGCGTGCTGACCGACGAGGCATCCGCCATGGTCGGCGAATACTGCTCGCGCCTGTGCATGCTGGAAGGCTTTGTCGGCCATGCCGAGCAGGCCAACATCCGCGTGCGCCGCTATGGCGGGCGCAACGTGGCCTATGGCGAGGCGGCGGAGTGATGGCCCTGCCTTCGTCCCTGCCCCGCACGCCGTCCTTCCGGCTTGATGGCCGCGCCGCACTCGTGGCCGGCGCGTCGCGCGGCATCGGGCTTGGCTGCGCGGTTGCGCTGGCAGAAGCGGGTGCGCATGTCATCTGCGCGGCACGCGGGCGGGAGGCGCTGGACGGGCTGGTAGCCGAATTGAACGCCGCAGGTCATTCAGCCGAGGCTCTTGTGCTGGACATCGGCGATGTCGATGCGACCCGCGCTGCTGTTGCCGAAATCCCCAACCTGCATGTGTTCGTCAATTCGGCGGGCATGGCGCGTCATTCACCTGCTGTGGACACGACGACAGGCGATTTCGACGCCGTGATGAACGTCAACCTGCGCGCGGCGTATTTCGCCACCGCCGCAGTGGCCACGACCATGATCGCGCGCGGAAGAGGCGGCTCGATCATCAACATCTCGTCGCAGATGGGCCATGTCGGCGGCGTTGACCGGGCTGTCTATGCCGCCTCCAAGCATGCTGTCGAAGGCATGACCAAGGCGATGGCGATCGAGTGGGGCCAGCATGCCATCCGTGTGAACACCATCGGGCCGACCTTCATCCGCACCGAACTGACGGCACAGACCTTCGCCAGTCCCGAACGCATGGCGTGGATCATGTCCATGATCAAGCTGGGGAGGGTCGGCGAGATCGAGGACATCATGGGGGCGGCGGCATTCCTTGCGAGTGATGCGGCCTCTCTCATCACAGGAACCAGCCTGCTCGTTGACGGCGGCTGGACCGCAGGCTGAACCCAAACTGACCAAGGACGGATGACATGCCAATCGAAGGTTTCGACCAACGCTGGAAAGATTTTCCCGATTACATCATCGGGATCACCAAGGAGATCTGGGAGGATCGCGGCATCGCGACCCTGCATCAGTATTATGCTCCGACCATCCCCGTGCGATCTCCCGCATCACTTGTGATCGGCAACCAGAATGTCATCGCCGCGACCATGGCGACGCTGGCCGAGTTCCCGGACAGGACGTTGCTGGGCGAAGACGTGATCTGGTGCGGCAACAACACCGACGGCTTCCTGTCCTCACACCGTCTGACGTCGACCGCGACGCACAGCCGCGACGGGATGTATGGCAAGGCAACCGGCAAGAAGCTGAGATACCGTATCCTGGCGGACTGCGCGGCCCGCAACAACCAGATCTTCGATGAATGGCTGATCCGCGACCAGGGTGCCATCGTGCGCCAGATGGGCTGGGATCCGAAAGCCTATGCCGCCGACCTGATCGCGCGCGAAGGCGGGCCTGACAGGTGCGTGCGCCCGTTCACGCCCGAGATCGACGTCGACGGAGGCTACAACAGCCGTGGCAATGACCACCCGACTGGCCAGCGTTATGCCGACATCCTGACCCGAATCATGGGCGCTGACATGGCCTGCATCACGGCGGAGTATGACCGGGCCTGCCAGCTTGAATTGCCGGGCGGTATCACAGGGCATGGCTGGGGCGACGCCGACCAGTTCTGGATGGGGCTGCGCGCCGCCTTCCCGAACGCAAAATTCGAGATTCACCACGTCATTGGCCGCGACGACCCTGAGTTCAGCCCGCGCGCTGCGATCCGCTGGTCTGTGACCGGCAGCCACGAAGGCTGGGGTGGTTTCGGCACGCCGACAGGCGCGACAGTCCACATCATGGGCATCAGCCACGCCGAATTCGGCCCGTGGGGCCTGAGGCGGGAATATGTCCTGTTCGACGAAACCTCGATCTGGAAGCAGATCCTGCTCAAGACCGGATAGCCACAACTCCAGATCCGGGATCAGGCCAGCAGCTGCGGCTTGATTTCCGGATGAGGCGGATCGACAATGCATACGAATGCAACGACCTTGCGCCGCGAATGCGAGGACGGAGTAAGTAGATGAAGAGACAACTCAGCCCCGACATTCTTGCCGCGCTAAAGGCGGTCGACACCCCGACTGTCTGCAACGCCATCGAGTTGATCGAAGGCCGAAGGAGGAGCACAGGCTTTACCCGCGGCACGGTGATCGCGGCCGATCCGCTTCTTCCGGCCATGGTGGGATTTGCGCTGACGGCGTGCCTGCGCAGCGACCGGCCGTCCGATGAGGCGCCGTCTGTGGTGCGCTCCCGCAGGCTCGACTATTACCGCTACATCGCACAGGAAACGCGGCCACGCCTCGTCGTCATCGAGGACCATGGCGACGAACCCGGCCTCGGCGCCTTCTGGGGCGAGGTCAACGTCGCGATCCACAAGGGCTTCGGCCTCGATGGCGTGCTGACCAACGGCTCGATCCGCGATCTCGGCGTCATCGATGCCGGATTTCAACTGCTCGCCGGCAGCGTCGGCCCCAGCCATGCCTTTGTGCATGTCACCGCCTTCGGCACGCCTGTCAGCGTGTTCGGCCTTGCGGTCGGCCCTGGCGACCTGATCCATGCCGACCGCCACGGAGCGGTCATCATCGAACCCGGCGTCGAACTCGAACTGCCGCGCGCCATCGACACCGTGACGCGCAAGGAAGCCCCGATGCTGCAAGCCGCGCGATCGCCAGACTTCAACATCGATCGGCTCCTGACCGCCTGGGGCGAGGCCGAAGACATTCACTGAACATCAACTCATCACAAGGAGACATGACATGATCGACATGCACGCACGCATCGTTCGCTACGGCGAATTAAGGCCCTGCAAGACAGCGTTCATCGACGCCCATACGCCTGGCTCGAACCAGAAGGAGAACTTCACCATCATTGGTGGTGGTGTCTCGGAAAGCGCTGACCAGCATGTGCATATCTCCGACACCCCCGGCTTCAACATCGGCGCCGCGGGCCAGCCGCCCAATTGCCGCAACTCGCTGCACTCCCACCGCACGGCGGAAGTGTTCTTCGTCCTCAAGGGCCGGTGGCGCTTCTTCTGGGGCCGCTGGGGCAAGACAGGCGAAGTCCTGCTTCAGGAGGGCGACATCATCAATATCCCGACCGGCATCTTCCGCGGCTTCGAGAATGTCGGCACCGACTACGGGATGATCATGGCCGTCCTTGGCGGCGACGATGCGGGCGGCGGTGTGATCTGGGCGCCGCAGGTCATCGAGGACGCGGCCAATCACGGGTTGGTGCTCGGCTCCAACGGCAAGCTCTATGACAGCAAGAAGGGCCAGTCCCTGCCCGACGGCATCACACCCATGCCTGTCTTGACGGACGAGCAATTGAAGGCGTACCCGGAACTCCCCGTCGAAGCGGTCGTGCCCGGTCATGTCGCGCGCTACTGGGATCTGATGGCGCTGGCCAATGGCAAGCCCGCCAAGGTGATCGGAGCCGACGCCCTTCTGCGCGACAGGCCAGGCTTCGAGGTGCAGTTGCTGACACGCGGCTCTCTTCCCGAAAACATGTACACCATGGATTGCCACGAGGTGCTGATGCCGATGCGCGGCCACTGGCGGCTGGCATGGGATGGCGGCGAAGCCGTGCTCAACCCCGGTGACACCTGCGCCGTGCCGCCTGGCGTCAGCCACAGCCTGAGCCCCACCATGACTGGTGAGGTCAGCCTTTACCGCGTGATGAACACAAGCGACCCAGCCGGGCCGACCTGGAAGACGAACTGAGGAACGGACATGACCATCAAGACAACCCATGTCGGCTCGTTGCCGCGTACCGCAATCGTGGCGGACCTGCTGTTCGGACGCGAAAAGGGCATGCCATTCGACGATGTGGCCTATGACAAGGTGATGCATGACGCCACCGGGGTGATCATGGCCCAGCAGAAGGCGGCTGGCGTCGATATGCCGTCCGATGGCGAGACGTCGAAGATTTCCTATGCCACCTACATCAAGGATCGGCTGACGGGCTTCGAGGGCGACTCGCCGCGCCGGCCACCGGCAGACCTGGCGGATTATCCGGGTTTCCTTGAAAAACTGGCAAAGGCGGGCGGCACGCCAAGCTATCGCCGGCCGAAATGCGTCGGTCCGATCAAGGTCAAGACCCTTGAGCCGCTGCACAAGGACATCGCTGCGATGAAGGCGGGCATGGCGGCGGCAGGCTATGCGGAGGGTTTCATGAATTCCGCCAGCCCAGGGGTCATCGCGCTCTTCCAGCCTTCGGATTATCACAAGGATCTTGACAGCTACCTGTTCGACATCGCCGACGCCATGAGCGCCGAATATGAGGCTATCGTGGCGGCGGGCCTGATCCTGCAGATCGATGCGCCTGATCTCGGACTGGGCCGCCACATGCTCTATCGCGAGATGAGCGAAGACGAGTTCGTCAAACGCGCCGAGGTCCACATCGAGGCACTCAACCACGGCTTGCGCAACGTGCCCGGCGACCGGGTGCGCATGCACATCTGCTGGGGCAATTACGAAGGCCCGCACACCCGTGACATCGGCCTGGCCAAGGTGCTGCCAGCGGTGCTCAAGGGCAAGCCGCGCGGGCTGTTGTTCGAGGGTGCCAACCCCCGGCACGCGCATGAATGGACGGTGTGGAACGAGATCAAGGCACCCGATGATTTCGTGCTGATCCCCGGCTGCCTCGACTCGACCACCAATTTCGTCGAGCATCCCGAACTGGTGGCGCAGCGGCTTGAGCGCTATATCAATATCGTGGGCAAGGAGCGTGTGATCGCGGGCACCGATTGTGGGTTCTCGACCTTTGCGGGCTTCGGCGTCGTCGATCCGGACATTGCCTGGGAGAAGCTGCGCAGTCTCAAGGCAGGCGCTGAACTGGCAAGCAAACGGGCATGATGCCCGTTTGCAGCGTCACATTGCACCAGCGCTGCCCAGCAGGGCACGCTCGATCGAAGTGATCACGCGGGCGTCCGTCGGCTCGACGGAGGTGGGGAACACCGCCGTGATGCGGCCATCGCGGCCGATCAGGTATTTGTGGAAATTCCAGCGCGGTATGTCCCCCGGCCTCTGCTCTGCGGCCCAGCGGTAGAAGGGGTGGGCCGCCTCGCCCCGCACGCTGGTCTTGGCCGCAAGCGGAAACGTCACGCCGAAGGTGGATGAGCAGAAGCCCATGATCTCGTCATTGGAACCGGGCTCCTGCCCGGCGAAATCATTGGCTGGAACGCCGATGATGGTCAGCCCACGCGCCCGATAACGTGTCCACAGTGACTGCAGCCCCGCATACTGGTTGACGAAGCCGCAGCGTGAGGCGGTGTTGACCACCATGAGCAACTTGCCGCGCTGATCGCCGAGGTTGATCGTGCCGCCTTCGATGCCGTCGAACGAAAAATCGAAGGCGGTCGACCTGCCGGTTGCAGCAGCGGCGATGCCTGGCCCCGTGAGCGCTGCAAGTGTGGAGGCCAGGAAGATCCGTCTGTCGAGCATTGCCGTTACCACCTGTGCGGTTTCACACATCATGTCCGTCTGCATTATTGTACGCGCGAGGGCGCAGGACAGATGCAAAACCCTGCGGGACATCGTGTCGTGTTGACGCTTACGGCAATGCCCGCCACATAACACGCATGGCGAATGGCATTTCCTTCTTCGGGTTCAGCGAAGCCAGCATCCGGCTTGCAATCTTCTTCGGCGTCTTCGGTGCGATGGCGCTGTGGGAGTTTCTTGATCCCTGGCGTGATGCCAAACAGGGCCGCGCCGTGCGTTGGCCTGCCAATATGGGCATCTTTGCCCTCGACATCATCGTGGCTCGCATCGTCTTCCCGGCTTCTGCTGTGGGTGTGGCAATCTGGGCACAAGCGCATGGCTACGGGCTTTTTGCGTTGCTGGGCCTGCCGTCATGGGTGGCGGGCATCATCGGCTTCATCGTGCTCGATCTGATGGTCTATGCGCAGCATGTGATGTTCCACCGTCTCCCGCTGTTCTGGCGTGTTCACCGCATGCACCACGCGGACACGGAGCTGGACGTGACATCCGGCTTCCGCTTCCACCCTGTCGAAATCATCGTGTCGCTGGCGACAAAAGCGGCGTTGATCGTTATCCTCGGTGTGCCGCCAGGTGCCGTGATCGTGTTCGAGATCGTGCTGAACGGCATGGCGCTCTACAATCACTCGAACGTGCGACTGCCGGAACGCATGGAGCGCGTGCTGCGCTGGTTTGTGGTCACGCCGGAGATGCACATCATCCACCACTCAACCCGGCGCGTTGAGACAGACAGCAATTTCGGCTTCAATCTCGCCATCTGGGACCGGCTGTTCGGCACCTATGCCCATCGCCCGGCGGCAGGCTATGACGGCATGGTCGTGGGTCTCGACGAATTCCGCGATGTGTCAGAGCAGCGGCTCGACAAGCTCGTGACGCAGCCATTCCGGAAGGGGTGACAACCAAAGCCGCCCTTTCCCGCCCAACCCAAACATGTCACACCGGATACGTGAAACCTGCTCCCTTTCCTTCCCGCGAAGACATTGTCCGCTTCATCGACGACGAACGCGCAGCTGGCCGCGCCGTTGGCAAACGCGAGATTTCACGGGCGTTTTCCCTGCCGCAGGGCGGACGCATGTGGCTGAAACAGTTGCTGCGCGAACTCGACGCTGAAAGCGACATTCCGAAAAAGCGCCGTGAGCACGCAGGCGACGTGCCGCCCGTCATGCTGATCGACATCACAGGCCGCGACAACGACGGCGAACTCATCGCCATGCCCGCCGAGTGGGACAACAAGCACCCCTCCCCGCGCATCATTGTCACGAGCCCGCGCAGGAGCGTGCCTGGAACGCCGGTGCCCGGCGTGGGCGAGCGCGTTCTGGCGAAACTGCATGCGCGGGGCGACAACACCTACGAGGCGCGCACGCTCAAGATCATCGCCAAATCGAAGCCGTCCGTGATCGGGGTGTACCGCGCCTATCCCCAAGGCGGCGGGCGTGTCGTTTCGGTGGACAAGAAGAGCCGCGACAAGGAATTGCTGATCCAGAGCGGGGACGAGAATGGCGCTCAGGATGGCGATCTCGTCACGGTTGCGCTGCACAGGGCGGGTTCCGGCCATGCTGGATTTGGGCGCGCTGATGTCGGACTTGCATGCGGGCGCATCAAGGAGCGGCTGGGATCGCTCAATTCGGAGAAGGCGATCAGCCTGATCGCGATCCATGCCCATGGCATCCCTCAGGAGTTCAGCGCCGCCGCCATCGCCGAATCCGAAGCCGTGAAGCCCGTCACAGCCAAAAGCCTTGAGAGCTGGCGCGAAGACTGGCGCGCCCTGCCGCTCGTCACCATCGATCCGGCGGACGCCAAGGACCATGACGACGCGGTGCATGCTGTCCCCGATGATGATCCGGCCAATCCTGGCGGCTTCATCCTCACCGTCGCCATTGCGGATGTATCGGCCTATGTCCTGCCTGCATCAGCCCTTGACCGCGAGGCTCTGGAACGCGGCAACTCGGTGTATTTCCCCGACCGGGTCGTCCCGATGCTGCCGGAACGCATCTCGAACGATCTGTGCTCGCTGCGCGCAAATGTTGAACGTGCGGCCATCGCCGTCAGGATCACGATCACCAGCGACGGGCGCAAGCTGCGTCACTCTTTCCACCGCATCCTGATGACGTCAGTGGCCAAGCTGGCCTATCCACAGGCGCAGGCCGCCATCGACGGCCATGCGGATGATGTGACGGGGCCGCTGCTGGACAGCGTGCTGAAGCCGCTCTGGGCGGCTTACGACGCGCTGAAGAAGGCCAGGGAAGAGCGCCAGCCGCTCGATCTCGACCTGCCGGAACGAAAGCTGATCCTCGATGCCGAGGGCCGGGTGCTCCGCGTCATGATCCCCGAGCGGCTCGACGCGCACAAGCTGATCGAGGAGTGCATGATCCTCGCCAATGTCTGCGCGGCGGAAAGCCTCGAACGGGCGCTGTCAGGCCTGATCTACAGGGTGCATGATGAGCCAAGCATCGAGAAGATGCGTGGGCTTGGCGAGGTTCTGGCATCCATCGGACAAAAACTCGCCAAGGCCGGCGCGTTGCAGCCCGCGTTGTTCAACCGCATCCTGGGCAGCGTAAAGGGCACCGAACACGAGATCTTCATCAATGAAGTCGTGTTGCGCAGCCAGGCGCAAGCGCTGTATTCGCCGGAGAATCTCGGGCATTTCGGTCTGAACCTGCGCAAGTATGCGCATTTCACCTCACCCATCCGGCGCTATGCCGACCTGATCGTCCACCGCGCGCTGATCAGCCATCTCAAGCTCGGCTCAGGCGGCCTGCCGCCCGATCTGTCCCGCAAGGAACTGGTCAAGATCGGCGAAACGATCTCCCTTACCGAGCGGCGCGCCATGGCGGCAGAGCGCGAGACAGTGGACCGGCTGGTGGCGCATCACCTCGCAGGCCAGATCGGCGCGACCTTTGCGGGCCGTGTGGCCGGTGTGACGAAATCAGGCCTGTTCGTGAAGCTGAGTGACACTGGGGCAGACGGCTTCGTGCCTGCAGCCACCATCGGTGCCGATTACTATGCCTACGACGAGGCCACCCATTCACTGACGGGCTCGCGGACCGGCGAGAGTTTCAGGCTTGGAGATATGGTCAGCGTGAAACTGGTCGAAGCAGCGCCCGTGGCCGGAGCCTTGCGTTTCGAGATTGTGTCCGAAGGCCGCAAGGGCAAGCCCTTGCGTTCAGAGGCGGGCGGGTACATGTCCAAGGGGCGCGGAGCCCGTGCCGCTGGCAAGGCCCAGTTCACGGGTGGCCGCGCAGGCTCCTTGAGGAGGCGCTGACAATGCCTTTCGACATCACGACATCGCAAATGTCGGTTGGCCCGCGAGACGCATGGCCTGCCATCAGGCGCGGCTTTGCCTGCAAGTGTCCCGCCTGCGGCACAGGCGCGATGTTCGGCAAATACCTGAAGGTGATGCCGGTCTGCGAGACCTGCGGGGAAGAGCTGTTCCATGAACAGGCGCATGATTTTCCGCCCTACATCACCATCACCATTGTCGCGCATATCGTCCTGCTTGGTGTCGTGCTGGCCGAACAACATGGCGACTGGCCGATGTGGCTTCACATGGCGATCTGGCCTGCCCTGACCGTGATGCTGGCACTCGCGCTCATGCAGCCCGTGAAGGGCGCCGTGGTCGGTTACCAGTGGGCCCGGCGCATGCACGGGTTCGGCGGCGATGATGAGGCGTTGCTGACCAGGGTGCAGCAGGGCACGAAAGCCAAGGACCGCACTGCGTGAACGACAATCCCGGTGCCGATGACAACTTCTCAAGGCTGAAAGACGAGGCGCGCGAGCGGCGCTGGCCCAATGTGCGTCCGAAAGATGCCGCTACATTGATCATCCTGGACCGGACCGGGCCAGAACCGAAAGTGCTGATGGGCCGCCGACATCCCGGCCATGCCTTCATGCCGGGCAAATTCGTGTTTCCGGGCGGACGGATCGAGCCTGGCGACCGGCAGATGAACGTGACGGGCACCCTGGACGAGCGCTGTGAGGCCAGGCTGATGGCGCGCGTCCAGCGCCCGACCGTGAGCCGCACCCGTGCGCTGGCGCTCGCCGCCATCCGCGAAACCTTCGAGGAAACTGGCCTTCTGTTCGGCGTGAGGGACATGGGCACACCTGACAAACCGCCCGAGGGTGCATGGGCTGAGTTTGCCAGCCACGGAGTCTATCCCGATCTTGAGGCCCTGACCTTCATCGCCCGCGCCATCACGCCGCCAGGACGCCCGAGGCGGTTCGACGCGCGGTTTTTCGCCATCGACCATGCCGCCCTTGCACACCGGGTCGACGGCGTGGTCGGTCCGGAGTCCGAACTTGACCAACTCGTCTGGACGACATTCGAGGAGACAAAAGCGATCGAACTGCCCAACGTCACGCGGGTGGTGCTGGACGAGTTGAGCAGCCGCATCGCGACGGGCTTTTCGCCCTTCCTCAAGGTGCCGTTCTATTTCGAGCAACGCGGCGCGTGGGTCCGCGAAGAGCTGTGAACCAGCGCAATCTCGGCATCGCCGCTGCCATCCTGATCATTGCTCTGGTGGGGGTCGGCCTTAGCCTCACGGTTCCGCTCTTGTCACTTGAAATGGAGCGGATGGGGATTTCAAGCACCTGGATCGGCATCAACACGTCGGTTGCAGGGATCGCGAGCATCATTGCG
>JANMHN010000013.1:0-12446 GCA_031375185.1 Allobosea sp.
GCTTGTGCCTGTCATCCTGCGCCCCGATGGCGCCACCGTGCTGTTCACCCGGCGCTCGGCAGCGCTGCGCAGCCACTCTGGACAGATCTCGTTTCCCGGCGGCCGGATCGACGGGACGGATGCGTCCGCGCTCGATGCGGCCTTGCGTGAGACGCAGGAGGAGATCGGGCTTGACCGCAGCTGCATCACGCCGCTGGGATTTCTGGACGCCTACCTGACCGGCACGGGTTACCGTATCGTTCCGGTCGTGGCAGTGATCGAACAGCCTTTCGCGCTGACGCTGAACCCGCATGAGGTGGACGAGGTGTTCGAGGCACCGCTGGCGTTCCTGATGGACGCCGTCAACCACCGGCGGGACGGGCGGGAATGGAAGGGGAAGTATCGCAGCTACTATGCTATCGCCTATGGCGAACGCTACATCTGGGGCGCGACGGCGGGAATCCTGCGCAATCTGCATGACCGCCTGGTCGGGGCCGGAGCGATGGCGACAGGAGAGACCGTCTGATGTTGCGCACGCTGATTGATGAAATCCTGCTGTTCGGGCTGCCCTTTGCCGTCTTCGCGGGCTGGCTTGTTCTGACCAAGCGCAATCCGCTGGATATTGCGCACTGGTCCGGACGCAAATTCATCCTGACAGTTGTCGGCATTCTGCTGGGCATCGCGTCGATCATCTATGCGGGGCAGATGGCCGAGACGCATCGCGGTTCCTACGTCGCGCCCCATCTCGAGAACGGCAAGCTCGTGCCCGGCAAATTCGCGGATTAGGCATGACGGGGGGTCGACATGGCTTTGCAGAGCTTCTGGCGCGTCCGCCAGTTGCATTGCTGATGGAACTGCTCAACGGCGGCAATGCCGAGACCCGCATCGTGGGCGGCGCCGTCCGCAACACCCTGCTGGGACGCCCTGCCACAGACATCGATTTCACCACCTCGCTGAAACCGCACGAGGTGATGGCGCGTGCGGGACAAGCCGGGATCAAGACCGTGCCGACCGGAATCGCGCATGGCACGGTCACGCTCGTTGTCGGAAAGATACCTTTCGAGGTGACGACATTGCGGCGCGATGTCCAGACAGATGGACGGCATGCTGTCGTGGCTTTTGCCGATACGTTCGAGGAAGACGCGGTCCGGCGTGATTTCACGATCAACCAGCTCTCGCTCTCGCGCGATGGCAAGGTGCATGACCATGCGGGCGGGCTGGCGGACCTGGCCATGCGCAAGGTCCGCTTCATCGGCGACGCGCACAGACGCATCACCGAGGACTATCTCAGGATCATGCGCTTCTTCCGCTTCCATGCCGCCTATGGCGCGGGTGACCTGGATGCCGAGGGGCTGAAAGCCTGCGAGGCCCTCAAGGACGGCATGGCGAGGCTGTCATCCGAACGCATCTGGCTGGAGCTGAAGAAGCTGCTGATCGCAGATGGTGCGGCAGAGGTCGTGCCTGTGTTTGTCGAAAGCGGCATCTGGGAGGCGGCTTTGGGAGATGTGACGGCGGATGTGCCTGCATTCCATGCAGCCATAGCCGCCTTCCCTCAGTGCGACGCCATGGCGCGACTGGCCGCTGTTGGAGTTCGCACGGCAGGCGATGTGCGTGCGCTTGATCTGAAGCTGAAGTTTGGTAGCCACGAGCGCAAAAGGCTGGAAGATGTCGCAGCCTTGCTGGCCGGATGGCCCGCACCAGGGGGGTTGGATGAGCGGGCTGTCCGCCTTGCAGGGCTGCAGGCTGGCGCGCAGGCGGTACGTGATGCGCTTGGCGTGATGGCTGGCGCTCTTGGGAGTGCGGCAGCGCAGGCTCTTGCCGCGCTCACGGTTCCTGCCATGCCGTTCAAGGGCAAGGACGTGCTGGCGCTCGGCGTGCCACCTGGGCCTGATGTCGGGGCCATCATCCAGCGGGCGACAGGGCTCTGGGCCGATCTCGGGTTTCCTGACGACCCCGCCTTGCAGGCGAGATGCCTGCGGCAAGCGATGGCGGGCTGATCAGGCCCCCGCGCAGGCCTGATCCTTCGCAGTTGGTGTGTAGCGCGGCGTGCCGACGCCGAAGAAGGTGCCCCAATATGATTCCGACGAGACACTTTCGCGCACGGCCAGCGCCCGCTCGAAGATCACGCAGCGGAGCGCATCGTTGGTCCGGTAAAGATGTTCGAGGCGGCCATAAAGGGTAGCGATGACCTTCGGGTCCGGCAGCTTGACGGGCAGCTTGTCGTCACCGCGTGCATCGGCCAGCTTTTCAAGCTCGTCCTTGGTGATGCCGTGGCAATGGTTGACCACTTCGAGCACAACTCGCGCCGAGCGGCTGTCGATGGCGGAGCCGGGGGTGCCGCGCAGGGCATAGCTGTCACAGGCCAGGCCCCAGACGCGCTTCATCATCTCGCTGGATTCGATGCCGAAGGGCGTGTCGACGAAGAATTCGATCTCGCGTGCCACGTTGGTGTATTTCAGTGCCCAGTCACGGTCGGCGGCATCGAAGGCAACGCGGGTGGCCGTCCATGCCTCGCCGGTCGTGCCCCGTTCCAGCGCCCGCACCATCCTGAAGGTGGCATGCCAGCGCGTGTTAATCAGGTCCGAGGTCGAGCGGTAGGTCGCGATGGTGTTCTCTGTGTCCTTGTCGATCTTGGCCACGCGGTTCTGCCAGGCCCAGCCGCGCTGCTGGATCCATGTGGTCAGCACCGTGCCGATCACGCCGGTGAGCACGAAGCCGACAAGCGCCACGACAATCTTCTCGCGCAGCGATTCCGTCGCCTTCTCGGCAGCGGTCTTGGCGATCCGGCGCTCTGTGGTGAGAACTTGTGGGGCGGGCTTGGGGGACTTGGTGGCCATGCGCCAATGGCCGCGTTTCACAGCGCGGCGTCAAGAGGCCACAGAACAACCCGTCATTGCGAGCGCAGCGAAGCAGTCCAGCCTCGCGGCGACCAGCGCTGGATTGCTTCGGCTTTGCCTCGCAATGACGGGTGATGGTTCAAGCGGCCTTATGGGCGTCTTCGTCGTCTTCATCCTCGTCGTGATCATGGGCGGCATGTTTTTCGTGATTGTCTGAATCTTCCTCGAACATTTCGAGGGCAAAGGACGGGATCACGGCCTGCTTGAACTCGCCAAGCTCTTCGGAAAAGAACAGACAGGTCACGTGGTCGCCAGACACCGACAGGACGGTCAGGGCCGGGCCACCGGATTTCACGTTGACGGTATCGCCTTGGGAAAAGCTCATGTCAGGCTCCTTGGTTGGGGGACGCCCGATATATGGACCGCTGGCATGTCGCGGTGATGTCAGCTTTGCGACGACGTGATCACGGCCACTTCACCGTCGGCGGCATGCTCGACAGGATGGCGTCGACATTGCCGCCGGTCCTGAGGCCGAAAATCGTGCCGCGGTCGTAGAGCAGGTTGTATTCGACATAACGCCCGCGGCGGACCTGCTGCTCGTGGCGGTCGGCGTCGGTCCATGGCAGCGCGATGTTGCGGTTCAGGATCGGCAGGTAGGCGTCGAGGAAGGCGAGGCCGACATCGCGGGTGAAGGCGAGATCGCTGTCGGGGTCGCCAGTCCAGCGATAGTCATAGAAGATGCCGCCGATGCCGCGCGGCTCGTTGCGATGCTTGAGGTAGAAATACTCGTCGCACCACTTCTTGTAGGCGGGATAATCGACCCCGTGCGCATCGCATGGCGCGCGCATCGCGGCGTGAAAATGCTGTGTGTCGGCATCTTCCTGGTTGCGCCTGCGCACCAGCACCGGCGTCAGGTCAGCCCCGCCGCCAAACCATGGCTTTGTCGTCACCACGAAGCGTGTGTTCATATGGACCGTCGGCGCATGCGGATTCCAGGGGTGGGCAATCAATGAAATTCCTGTCGCATGGAAGCGCGGATCGTCGGCAGCGCCCGGAATCTGCCCGGCAAATTCCGGCTGGAAGGTGCCGAACACGGTCGAGACATGCACGCCGACCTTCTCGAAGACGCGGCCGTGCATCATCGACATCACGCCGCCTCCGCCGGGCGTGCCGTCATGGTTGGTGCGCGCGTGCGGGGTGCGGACAAAGCTGCCCGGAGACACAGGCGCGCCGGGATGGAACGGACCGGTGCTGTCGGCCTCCACCTGCTCGAAGGCCGCGCAGATGCGGTCACGCAGCGCCTCGAACGTGGCGCGGGCGCGAGGCTTCATTGCCTCCCCCTGTTCAAGGCTGGCTGCTGCAAGGTCCGCAGCCGTTTCACCAGGCGTTTTCAGCTTGGAAACTGTCTCGTTCATCCGCGTTGTCCCAACAGCTCACTCAACCCGCCTGTCTGGCGCAAGGCTTCACCCAGAACCATGGAAGCGGCCGCTGCCACGTTGATCGAGCGCAATCCCGGCTTCTGCGGAATGAAAACACTGACGTTCGCTGCGGCATAGACCTGTGCCGTGACACCGGATGACTCCCTGCCAACCAGCAATACATCGCGGCTTGAGAATGTGAAGTCCGTGTAAGGCACTTTGCCATCGGTTTCGATCAGGACAAGCCTGCGCTGTGCGCCCGCGCGCCAGGCTTCGAAGGCCGCGAAGCTGTCATGACGGGTGATGGCGGCACGTTCGACATAGTCCATTCCGGCGCGGCGGAAATTGCGGTCGCTGGCATCGAACCCGCAGGGCTCGATGATGTCGATGGCGACCCCGAGGCAGGCACACAACCTGGCCATCGTGCCGGTGTTCTGCGGAATGTCGGGCTGGAACAGGGCGAGGCGGATCATCCGGCGAGATGTGCGCGGGGGAGGGGTTGCGTCAAGCCGCGTCAAGAGGCTGCTCGCAAGGAGTTGCAGGGCCGGCATGCGGGCCAAGCACCAAAGCGTGATCGGGTTTTTCCTTGGCTGTGCCCTCATGCCGGGTTAGGAGGCGGTCCCACTTCAGACATGTCATGCCGGACCGAAACAGGGAGAGGCCACGATGCTAAGCCGCCTTTTCCGCTGGCTCGAGACACGCGTTGATGTGTTTGCTCCGTTCGACGAGCGCCAGGCACCGCCAGATACGGTGTGGCGTTTCATCTGGCACCATATCCGCGAGGTGCGCGGCTGGTTGCTGGTGATGCTGGTCACGGCCTTCGTCTTCAGTGCCATCGAGGCGTCGCTGTATCTCATGGTTGGCTGGATGGTCGACCTGATTGCCAAGAACCCGCCGGAGGTGGTGTTCCGCGACCATGCCTGGTTGCTGGCCCTGTTCGCCTTCATGTTGCTGGTGGTGCGGCCCATCGTGTATTTTGCCAATCATGCGGTGGTCGATCAGGTGATCGTGCCCCAGCTCACCAACCGCATCCGCTGGCGCAGCCACGTCTACACTCTCGGCCACTCCCTGAGCTATTTTCAGAATGATTTTGCCGGGCGTCTGTCCTCACGCGTCATCCAGGCCGGCCAGTCGGTGCGCAGCGCCACTGTCGAGGTGCTGGACGACATGTGGTATGTGCTTGTGTTCGCGGGCGTTGCCATCGGCTTCTTCAGCACGGTCAGCATCTGGCTCATGTTGCCGATCCTTGTCTGGATGGCGGCCTATGTCTGGTTGATCATCTATTTCGTGCCGCGTGCCACGGCCCGCTCCGAAAAAAACTCGGAATCGCGCTCAGCAGCCACCGGTCGCATCGTCGACAGCTACACCAACATCATGACGGTCAAACTGTTCGCGCGCGGCGATGTGGAACGTTCGTCGGTGCGCGACGCCCTCGGCAACTGGGTGCGCACCTTCCTTGATCTGACACGCCTGATCACCATGGTCAGCGTCGTGCTGCAAGCCATGAACAGCGTGCTGATCGTGGTGGCGTCTGGCGTCTCGCTCTGGCTCTGGGCCAAGGGCGCGATGACGCCCGGCGAGGTGGCGGCCGGCATCGGATTGGTGCTCCGCCTCGTGCAAATGTCGAGCGGGGTCATCCAGCAGGTGCGCGGCATCTTCGAGGAGATCGGCGCGGTCAAGGAAAGCATGGAAACCATCGCCAAGCCGCATGCCCTTGTGGATATGGACCGTGCGCCTGATCTGGCGATCGGTGCCGGCGAGATCGTGCTCGACCATGTGCGCTTCCATTACGGCAAGGAGAGCGGTGTTTTCGAGGATTTGAACCTGACCATCAGGCCTGGCGAGCGGATCGGCCTGATCGGCCCGTCCGGCGCAGGCAAATCGACCATGATCAACCTGCTGCTCCGGCTTTATGATCTGCAGGGTGGGCGCATCCTGATCGACGGGCAGGATATTTCGAAGATCAGCCAGGACAGCTTGCGGGGCGTGATCGCGACCGTGACGCAGGACAACTCGCTGCTGCACCGCTCGATTCGCGAGAACATCGCCTATGGCAGGCCAGATGCGAGCGATGCGGATATCATCGCGGCCGCCAAGGCTGCCTCCGCGCATGAGTTCATCCTTGGCCTCCATGATTTCGAGGGGCGGACGGGCTATGATGCGCGCGTGGGCGAGCGTGGCGTGAAGCTGTCCGGCGGCCAGCGCCAGCGCGTCGCCATCGCGCGCGTGATTCTCAAGAACGCACCTATTCTCGTGCTTGATGAGGCCACATCTGCGCTGGATTCGGAGGTCGAGGCCGCCATCCAGGAGCAACTCACGGGGTTGATGGCGGGCAAGACCGTGATCGCCATCGCGCACCGGCTGTCCACCATCGCGTCATTGGACAGGCTTGTGGTGATGGACAAGGGGCGCATCGTCGACCAGGGAACGCATCAGGAGCTGATTTCGCGCGGGGGACTTTATGCGAGGCTCTGGGCGCGCCAGTCCGGCGGCTTTCTGGGGCTGGATGCCGAGGAAGCGGCCACCGAACTGGTCAAATGAGATGTTGACGTCCGCACGGTCAGCCATGCCGATCATCTATCTACAGTTTGCCTGCGTCCTTTCGTATCTGGACTTCACTTTGGAGCCATGCAAGACAGCCGCCAAGAGGTGATTTTACGCGAAAGTGTGAGGTTGCACACGCAGGCGACGCGTGGTCGCATTGCATTGCGGCCAGATTTCGCCACATACGGGTAAAGAGTGAAGAACAATCAGATGACATGGGCTATTGGCCCTGTCTGATGTGATGTGAAAGAGGCAGGACAGTGGCCCAGGCAAAAACAGCGCAAGCAGGCGAACCAACCCGCCGCGACATGCTTTTCCTCGCAACAGGTGCCATGGGTGCCATCGGCGCTGTTGGTCTTGCGGTGCCGTTCGTGCGCCAGCTCGCACCCAACGCGCAGACCATCGCGGCCGGTGCGCCCATCGAGGTTGACCTGACGCCTGTTGCGGAAGGACAGGGCATCAAGCTGTTCTGGCGCGGCAAGCTGATTTTCGTGCGCAACCGCACCAAGGCTGAAATCGACGAGGCAGCCAAGGTCAATCTTGCTTCATTGCCGGATCCGCAGGCCGACTCGGCCCGCGTCAAGGCCGGCAAGGAACAATGGCTGGTGCTGTATGGCTCCTGCACGCACCTGGGCTGCATTCCAGGCGGCTCCGCTGCCGGCGAGGTCCGCGGCGAGTTCAACGGCTGGTTCTGCCCGTGCCACGGCTCGCACTACGACACTTCGGGCCGCATCCGCAAAGGCCCCGCGCCGGCAAACCTGCCCGTGCCGCCCTATGCCTTCCTTAATGACAGCAAAATCCGTATCGGCTGAAACTGAGACGAGAGAAAGAAGAGAACCATGAGCGGACCTTCGACTTACGTTCCCAAGCTGGGCATTGCCAAGTGGATCGATGCGCGCTTGCCATTGCCGCGGCTGATGTATGACAGCTTTGTTGTCTATCCGGTGCCGCGGAACCTGAATTATTTCTGGACCTTTGGTGGCATCCTGATGCTGATGCTGGTTTCCCAGATCATCACGGGCGTCGTGCTGGCCATGCACTACACACCGCATGCCTCGATGGCGTTCAACTCCGTCGAAAGCATCATGCGCGATGTCGAATATGGTTGGCTGCTGCGTTACATGCACTCCAACGGCGCCTCGTTCTTCTTCATCGCTGTTTATCTGCACATTTTCCGCGGCCTGTACTACGGTTCATACAAGGCTCCACGCGAGGTCTTGTGGATCCTGGGCTGCATCATCTTCCTTCTGATGATGGCGACAGCCTTCATGGGTTATGTGTTGCCATGGGGCCAGATGAGTTTCTGGGGTGCGACTGTCATCACCAACCTGTTCTCAGCGATCCCGCTTGTCGGTGAGACCATCGTGACGTTTCTGTGGGGCGGTTATTCGGTCGATAATCCGACATTGACCCGCTTTTTCTCGTTGCACTTCCTGATGCCATTCATGATCTTTGGCGTTGTCATCCTGCATGTCTGGGCTCTGCATGTGTCAGGCCAGAACAACCCGACTGGCGTCGAAGTGAAGGCCCCGTCGAAGGACACGATCCCGTTCACGCCCTACGCCACGATCAAGGATGCGTTCGCGCTGGTCTGCTTCTTCGCGGTGTTCTCGTATTTCATTTTCTACATTCCCAACTATCTCGGCCATGCGGACAACTACATCCAAGCCAATCCGTCGGTCACGCCTGCCCACATTGTCCCAGAGTGGTATTTCCTGCCATTTTACGCGATCTTGCGCGCTGTGCCGGACAAGCTCGGCGGTGTGCTGCTGATGGGTGCCGCAGTGGTGATCCTGGCCTTCCTGCCATGGCTCGACACCTCCAAGGTGCGCTCCATGAGCTATCGTCCTCTGGCGCGGCAGTGTTTCTGGGCTTTTTGCGTGGTGTGCGTCATGCTGGGTTGGCTGGGTTCGCGTCCGGCAGAACAGCCTTACGTGTTCCTGAGCCAGGTGTTCACGACGCTTTACTTTGCTTACTTCCTGGTCGCACTTCCGCTGCTCGGCCTGTTTGAAACCCCCAAGAAGCTGCCCGGTTCGATCGCTGAATCGGTGCTCGGCAAACTTCGTGGTGGATCGGGCAGTGTTGTCGGCGCTGCGGCCACGGCAGAACCGAACACCAAGGGCTGATGCTGATGAAATCTGTTCGCTCCACATTGGCTGTTGCCGCAGCCATCGTCATCGGTGCATTCGGGGTTGGTTCATGGGCTCCTGCACATGCTGCAGGCGGAGGAACCAATCCACCTGTGCATGACTGGTCGTTCGACGGGCCTTTCGGTACGTTCGACCGGGCTCAGCTCCAGCGTGGGTACAAGGTCTATCGCGAGGTTTGCTCGTCCTGCCATGCGATGAGCCTGATGCGCTTCCGCAACCTGTCCCAGCCGGGCGGTCCTGAATTCACGCAGGCGCAAGTCACCGCGCTGGCTGCCGAGTTCAAGATACCTGACGGTCCCAACGAGCAGGGAGAGATGTTCGAGCGTCCGGGTCGGCCATCCGATGCCTTCCCCAAGCCCTTCCCCAACGAGCAGGCCGCTCGTGCTGCCAACAATGGTGCCTATCCCTATGATCTGTCGGTCATGGCCAAGGCGCGCAATTACGAGCGCGGCTTTCCGCTCTTCCTGCTGGATATCTTCACGCAGTACCAGGAGGGCGGCCCTGACTATATCAAGGCCCTGCTGACCGGCTATGAGGAGCCCCCGAAGGGCACGGAATTGCAGCCCGGCCAGAATTGGAACAAGTACAAGGCCGGCAACATCTTTGCCATGCCGAACATGCTCAATGATGGGCAGCTTGAGTACCCCAAAGGTCCGGATGGCAAACCCCAGGTTCCAGAAACGGCCAAGCAGTATGCTGCGGACGTGACCGCGTTCCTGATGTGGGCTGCCGAACCGCACATGGAACAGCGCAAGCGGATCGGCTTTCAGGTCTTGATGTTTCTGGTCCTGTTTGCTGGCCTGCTCTATTTCACGAAAAAGCGCATCTGGTCCCGTTTGCCCGAATACGCGCCCGGCTCACACTGATCTGAGCGTCAGTTGATGACAAAAGGCCCCTTACGGGGCCTTTTTGCTGGTTGCTGCTCAGCAGTCGGGACGGCTTTTTGAAAGAGCTGATCAATAAAGTCCATATCCGCCGTGCATGCCCCAGAACCCGAGACGGAACAGACCGCGCAGCAAGGTGCCGATGAGGCCTACCGTGAGCATGATGATGAGGATGGCAGGGATGGCGGCAAGTCCGGCCTTGACGAAGAACAGGACGAGCCTTCCGAACGGCACATCAAGGCTGGCGAGACTGACCCTGGTTACATCAGGTCTGGAAAGGCCCGTGTCAGACATCGACATCTCCGTTCTATCCTTGGAGTTATGCTGCAGAAGTCCTATTGCCCAAAAGCATGCTGCAACTATTGTGGGTATTCATAGCGTTCGCACCATGCCGTGATCATGGACGCCACATGACAAAAACGACATGCTCAAACGTGTATTGGCCGACATGACACTTGCCGACGCCATCCGGACGATTCCCGATTATCCCAAAAAGGGCATCCTCTTCCGTGACATCACCACGCTTCTGGGGGATGCACGTGCCTTTCGCCGTGCAGTGGACGAACTGGTGCATCCGTTCGCGGGTGCCAAGATCGACAAGGTGGCCGGCATAGAAGCGCGCGGGTTCATCCTTGGCGGGGCCATCGCGCACCAGCTTTCTGCCGGCTTCGTGCCGATCCGCAAGAAGGGCAAGTTGCCACATGCCACGATCAGCGTGGCATATTCTCTTGAATATGGCGTTGATGAGATGGAGATGCACCGTGACGGCGTGCTGCGCGGCGAGCGTGTCATTCTGGTCGATGACCTGATCGCGACGGGAGGCACGGCGGAGGGAGCAGTCAAGCTCCTGACCAGTCTGGGGGCAGAGGTCGTGGCGGCCTGTTTCGTGATCGACCTGCCAGAGCTGGGTGGCGCAGACAAGATCCGCAAGCTGGGTGTGCCGGTGCGCACGCTGGTACAGTTTGGCGGGCACTGACATGGGCGGCAAGTTCAGCTATCATCATGAGGTCATTGCCGTCGCGCAGGCGATGGACAAGGCGGGCTTTGCTCCGTCCAAATCCGGCAACGTCTCGGTCCGCTTGGGTGACGGCTTCCTGATCACGCCATCCGGTTTGCCCTATATTCAGACAACGCTTGTCGATCTTGTGCATATGGCCGTCGACGGGACGGTGCTGTCTGGTGGCAAGCCGTCCTCCGAATGGCGGTTTCATGCTGCGATCTATGCGGCCCGGCCCGATGTGAAGGCCCATGTCCACACCCATTCGCCGCGCGCCACGGCCCTCTCCGCCACCCGGCGCGGCATTCCGGCTTTTCACTACATGATCGCGCTGGCGGGCGGTGCCGACATCCGGTGTGCCAGCTATGCCACGTTCGGGACGCATGAACTGGCTGACAATGCGGTGCGGGCTCTCGAGGGGCGCAAGGCAGCGCTGCTTGCCAACCACGGCGTGATCGCCCTCGGTGCAACCTTGGCCGGTGCATGGATGCTGGCGCAGGAGGTCGAGAACCTGGCCGGGCAGTATCTCGACATTCTGGCCAGCGGGCTTGAGCCTGTCATTCTGGACGAGGCTGAAATGCTCGGAGTGATCGACAGGTTCGGCAGCTATGGCAAGGTGGCCTGACATCCTGACATGGCCGGTGCCTGGTCAGACTGGTAAACGCACCATGGCGCGCAAGCCGCCCATCGGGCTGTCCAGCAGGGCAATGTCGCCGCCATGACTGCGGGCGATGTCCCGCGAGATCGACAGGCCAAGGCCTGATCCGCCCTCGTCGACATTGCGGGCCATGTCGAGACGCACGAAAGGTTTGAACACCTCCTCGCGCAGGTCTGGCGGAATGCCCGGCCCGTCATCATCGACCGTGAAGATCAGATAGCGCGCATCATGTGTGGCCGTGATGCCGATCCGGTCGCCGTGGCGGGCAGCATTGGAGACAAGATTTGTCAGAACGCGGCGTATGGCATCCGGCCGGACCACCACAACAGGATCGCCGATAACGCTCAGTTCCGTCGCATGCCCCAGGCGTTCGGCATCGGCCTTCAGCTCTTCCAGCAAGGCACGGATGTCTGTGGCGAGGGGGATTTCACCGGCCTCACCGCGCACAAAGGCAAGATAAGCCTCCAGCATGCGGCTCATCTCGTCGATATCTTTCTCGATGGCCTCGATCTCTGGCGTCCGGTCGAGCAAGGCCAGCGACAACTTGAACCGTGTCAGGATGGTGCGCAGATCGTGGCTGACCCCGTTCAGCATCGTGGTGCGCTCACCGAGCGTGCGCTCGATGCGGCGCTTCATTTCGAGGAAGGCATGGCCTGCCTGCCTGACTTCGGTCGCGCCACGCGGGCGAAACTCGATGTCGCGGCCTTTGCCGAAGCTCTCCGCCGCATCGGCGAGGGACAGGATCGGCCTGATCTGGTTGCGCAGGAATAGCACCGCAACGGTCAGCAGAACCAGCGATGTGGCCAGCATCCAGGCCAGGAAGATGTGGCTGTTGGAGGCATAGGCCGCGCTGCGCCTCGCGATGACGCGGATGACGTCATTGTCGAGCTTGACGCGGATCTCGACAAAATCGGACTGGCCGACTGTATCCAGCCAGAAGGGCTGCTTGATCTGGATCTGCAACTGGCGGCTCAGGGCC
>JANMHN010000068.1:0-16621 GCA_031375185.1 Allobosea sp.
CAGCCCTGCCGGACGGCAGAAACATCGACGACACAAGGAACATGCCCCTCGCAGACGCTTGTTGCAAGGGCACGGGGTCTGGCAACGGAAAAGGACTGGAGCGGGCGATGGGGATCGAACCCACGACATCCAGCTTGGGAAGCTGGCGTTCTACCGCTGAACTACACCCGCGCCATGCCGGTATAAGGCGATCGGCAGGCACAGCGCAACGGCTGTTTCACATCTCAGACATTCTCGCTCACCCGCGAGCGGTAGGACAGCGCCTCGGCGAAATGCAGGCGTGCCACCTTCTCCTCGCCATCAAGGTCAGCCAGCGTGCGGGCGACCTTGAGCACCCGGTGATAGCCGCGCGCGGTCAGCTTCATCGCGTCTGCTGCGTCCCGCAGCAACTTTTGGCCGGCGGCATCCGGCTTGACGATCTCGTCGAGCATCTGCGCGGGGGCTGCGGCGTTGGTCAAGATACCAGCATGGCCAAGCGCCTCGAAACGGGCACGCTGGCGTTCCCTCGCTGCCGCGACACGGATGGCCACCTCCGCCGAACCCTCGCTTGGCGCAGGCAGGATCAGGTCTGCGGCTGTGACGGCTGGCACATCGATGGCCAGATCGATCCGGTCCATCAGCGGGCCGGAAATCCGCGACAGATACTGGGCCATGCAGCGTTCGGTTGGCTGGCGCTTGCAGGCGAAGCCCGGCTCGGTCGCGCGCCCGCAGCGGCATGGGTTCATGGCCGCGACCAGCTGGAACCGCGCCGGATAGGTGACGCGGTGATTGGCGCGCGAGATCAGCACCTCGCCGGTTTCGATGGGCTGGCGGAGCGCGTCGAGCACCTGTGGCTGGAATTCGGGCAACTCGTCCAGGAACAGCACGCCGCGATGCGACAGCGAAACCTCGCCTGGCCTGGCCTGCAGGCCCCCGCCGACGAGCGCCGCCATCGACGCGGAATGGTGCGGCGCACGGAAGGGGCGGCGGTCGGTGAGTGCGCCGTTCTCGATCAGCCCGGCGACCGAATGCACCATCGACACATCGAGCAATTCGCGCGGAGACAGCGGTGGCAGGATCGACGGCAGGCGGCTGGCCAGCATCGACTTGCCGGCACCAGGAGGCCCGTTCATCAGCAGCGCATGGCCACCGGCCGCCGCGACCTCCAGAACGCGCTTGGCCATCTCCTGGCCCTTGATGTCGCGCAGGTCGGGCAGGAAGGGCGGCGCCTTCGCCATGGCGGCGACGGGCCTGGCCATGAGTTGGGTTCCGCGCATGTGGTTGGCAAGCTGGACCAGCGTCAGCGGGGCCAGCACCTCGAGGTCGGCAGACGCCCAGGCGGCCTCGGGGCCGCAGGCGGCCGGGCAGATCAGCCCGTGACCCCGTGCGTTGGCGGCCACAGCCGCCGGAAGCACGCCCGTGACCGCAGTGATGGTGCCGTCAAGAGCCAGTTCGCCCAGCACCGTGAAGCCGTTGAGGGCATCAGGCGGGATCGCGCCGATGGCCGCCATGATGCCAAGGGCGATGGGCAGGTCGTAATGGCTGCCTTCCTTCGGCATGTCGGCAGGCGCGAGGTTCACCGTCAGGCGTTTTGAAGGCAGTGCAAGGCCCGACGCGATCAGCGCCGACCGCACCCGCTCCTTGCTTTCGGCCACCGCCTTGTCACCCAGCCCGACAAGGACGAAATTGACCCCTCCGGCGCTGACCTGGACCTGTACATCGACAACGCGCGCTTCAATGCCCTCGAAAGCGACCGTGGCAACCCGTGTAACCATACCCCGATACGCCCCAAGCTGCACGATCCGAGCTGCGAGAATCCATGCCAGCCAAGACACCAGCCAAGACACCAGTCAAGACACCAGCCAAGACATGAGACACAAGCTATAGGATCAGTGGCGCCTTTCAGCAAGAACAAGTCAAGAACGAACCAATTTTTTGCTGCAGGCGGTTTTTTTGATCCGAAACGCACGGTCAGCTTCTGCGTTCAGGCAAAGTTCACCACGATCTGCCTACCGTCAAGTCAGTGCGTCATCCTGTCTCCAGTTGCTCTCCGGCGGCATTGCCCGTCCGGGATCGTCATGGGTCCAGCGAGCGATCCGGGTTTTGAGGACAGATGGTCGAGTCAGCGCCAGACCCAATGACAAGCAACCAGGGGGGGATGAAGGGCGACATCGACGCCGCTCGTTCCTTCATGGGCCTGTCGCGCGGCTGGTGGAGCGGGTCGACTGGGCGGATGGCCTGGTTCTGGACACTGGCGCTGGCCCTCTCGATCCTGATCAATGTCGGCGTCAATGTCGGCATGAACGCGTGGAACGGCTGGTTCTTCAACGCTCTGGAACAGAAGAACGCGTCGACGGCCGGCATGGCGATGGCCACGCTTCCTCTGATCATCCTTGGGTCGGCAGGCGCGGGCGTGCTGGTGCTGAAAACCCGCGAGACCCTTCAGGTGCATTGGCGCCAGTGGGTCAGCGCTAGGCTGATCGACATGTGGGTGGCAAGGCGGCGCTTCCAGCGCCTGTCGCCATCCGGACTCGAGCCTGCAAACCCGGAATACCGCATCGCCGATGATGTGCGCTGGGCCACCGAGCCTCTGGTTGATTTTGCCATCGGGCTGCTGTCCGCGATCATCACCGTGCTGACCTTTGTCGGCATCCTGTGGACCATCGGCGGCAGCCTGACGGTTCGCAGCGGCGCGGGCGACATCACCATCCCGGCATATCTCGTGCTCGCGGCGCTGTGCTATGGCATTGCCGTCACCACCTTGATGCTGGTGGCCGGCCGCAAGCTGCCGAGGCTCTATGCGCGCCGCAACGAATCCGAAGCCCGCTTTCGCTTCGGCCTGATGCGGATGCGCGATTCCGCCGACATGATCGCCATCGGCTCAGGCCAGTTCAGCGAACGCCGCGCCATCGGCAGCACCTATGACACGCTGGCGCAGCGCTGGCTGGCCGTGATCCGTGAACGCGTGAAGCTCACATGGATCACCAACGGCAATGGCGCGCTGGTGCCGGTGGTTCCGCTGCTGCTGGCCGCGCCGAAATACCTCTCGGGCGAGCTGTCGCTCGGCGGCGTGGTCCAGGTCGCCGCGGCCTTCGTGCAGGTGCAGGTGGCGTTCAACTGGCTGCTCGAGAATTTCATGCGTATCGCCGAATGGCTGGCCTCCGCACGGCGCGTCAACGAACTGGCGGAAGCCATCGACCGGCTCGAGAGCCTGCCAGCGGAGCAGCGCAAGGCCCCTGTCCAGATCGCAAGCCTGCCCGGTCAGCTTGTCGTCAACGATCTTGTGCTGCTCGACCGCGATGGACGACTGCTGGGCGGGCCGTTTTCCTTCGCTGCGAAAGCGGGGGAAAGCCTGCACCTTGCCAACCTGTCCCATGAGGTCGCCAGCGCTGTCCTGAGATCGGTCGCCGATCAGTGGAGCTGGGGCAGCGGTGTCATCGCCAGGGCGTCTGATGCACGGATTGGCGTGGCCGCATGGCGCATGCGCTGGGCTGAAACGAAGCTGGCAAACGTGCTGTCCGACATGGAAGACGGCGAAAGCCCTGATGATGCAACCCTGCGCGATGCGTTGTCACGCGTCGGCCTCGAACACCTTGCCGCGCGCCTTGGCGAGACAGCCGATTGGGACAAGGCCCTGCATGAGGGCCAGCGCCAGCGCCTCGCCTTTGCGCGGCTGCATGTGCTGAGGCCAGACATCGTCCTGATTGATGACGCGCTGCATGCGCTTGACGAGGCTGATGCTGCCGCGGTTTTCGCCGATCTGCGTGCCGGACTGCCAAATGCCATCATCGTGTCGGCGGGAAGCTCCGCCGTGCTTGAAGCGGCAGCAACCAGCACCCATGACCAGCAGCCCCGCCGCTCCTCTGCTGCCTCGCCGCCTTTGCCCGCTGACGATCTGGCGCGGCGGAGACGGGGACAACCGCGGGCCGGCCCCTGAAGCCTGTCGCACCGAAACGTTATCCGCCTGAGAGCATTGCGCACAAGGGTGGGCACCGGTTTTGAGGCTGCATGATGCTCTGACTTGTTATGATCTGATGAGAATGTCCTGGCCCGTGCCAGATGGAGAGAACGATGAAACTGAATGACTGGGATGGTTTCTGGGGTTTGCGCGTCGCGGAATGCCCATGTGACGTGCATTTCGTCGAATGGCTCGAAGAGAATGCCATCACCGGCAAGACCATCTTCCATTTCGGCTCAGGCGGGCATCATTATGTCGGCATCCGTTGCGCCGAGCCTGAGTTGGACAATGCGGTTCTCTCGATCAATGCCTCGACGCCTGACTATGATGCGTTCATGCGGCTGGCCAAGGATGAGCCCGCCTTGCTGCACCACTACACCTGCTATTTTGGCGACATCTACACCACGAACGCGAAACTCCTGCCGGACTTCGACGTCGTGACGCTGTTCCATTCCTGCGAGTTCCGCAGCGAGAAGAACGATGCTTATGGTGCGAAAACGGATCTCGAGGTGATGGAATTGTTTGTCGACAAGCTCAGACCAGGTGGCTACGTGCTGTTCTACACCGGCTCGTTCGCCTTCGCTGCTGCCGAGCCTGTGATCGCGCAACTCGAAAAAAGCCGCGCCGTCAAGAAGGTCGGCCTCTTCAAGACGTTGCTGGTCTACGCTAAGACAGTTTGAGTTCATGGCACGGCTTCGTGCAACCTGATCAGGATGGATGATGCCGGCAGCCCTGCCGAAAAAACGGTGGTGGTGGCTCGGCCCAGCCGCGAGTGTCACGATCTTCGTGGCCTCGATCGGCGTTCTGTATGTGATCTTGCAGGAGATCAGCCTCTCCGAAGTGTTGTCGGCGCTGGCGGACACACCGCGTGACCGGCTCTGGCTGGCGCTGGCCTTCACGGTCCTGAGCTACGCGGTCCTGACGTTTTACGATGCGCTGGCGTTGAGGAAACTGGGGCTTTCCATCCCCTACAGGACCACCGCTCTCGCCTCCTACACCAGCTTTTCCGTGTCGTTCACGCTTGGCTTTCCCCTCGTGACGGCGGGCACCGTGCGCTACTGGATCTACTCCGGGCGCGGCGTCCGCACCTCCGAAGTCGCCAAGCTGACGGTCATTGTGGGGCTGACATTCTGGCTCGGCATGGCCTGCGTTCTGGGCATCACGCTGATGTACGCGGCTGAGGCTGTTGCCGTGCTGGCGCGGGCGACGCCCATGATCATGCAAGGTGCCGGAGCTGCCATCCTGGCCATCGTCATCGGCTATCTGTTCTGGGTCGGGGGCGGGCATCGCGCCATCGAGGTGCGCGGCTGGCGTCTCGAACTGCCTGGCGCCACCATGAGTCTGGGCCAGATTCTCCTGGGCGCAGCCGATGTCTGCGCTGCCGCGATGGTGCTGTATGTCCTGCTTCCTGCGGGCCATGGCTTGGCTTTCGAGACATTTCTGGCGATCTATGTCTTTGCCTGCGTTGTCGGCGTCGCCAGCCATCTCCCCGGCGGGGTCGGGGCTTTCGAGGCCGTGGTCCTGATCGCCCTCGCACATCTGCCGCGCGAGCAGGTCCTGGGCGCGCTGCTGCTGTTCAGGCTGATCTATTATATCGCGCCTTTCGTGATCGCGCTGGCCATGCTGGGCCTGTACGAGGTCGGCAAGAGGCTCAAGGCAAGCGGCTGAAAGCGCCGTGAGCCCGATGGCGGTCAGCTTTCTCCGCCGCGCTTGAGAAAGGTCTGCGCACTCAGCACGATCTTGCGGTCCACCCCCTTGACGACGTCGTCGTCCTTGTCGGCATAGGGCAGGGCATTGAGGACATGCCGGATGGCGTTGAGCCGTGCCCTGAGTTTGTCATTGGCCCTGATCACGGTCCAGGGTGCGGACTTTGTGTCAGTGTGCTCCAGCAAGGTCTCGAAAGCATCCGAGTAGGCACCAAACCGGCTGATGGCCTCGAAGTCGATGGGGGAGAGCTTCCAGCGCTTGAGCGGATCATGGTATCGTGCATGCAGGCGCTTGACCTGCATCTCGGCACCGATGGTCAGGAAGAGCTTGAAAAAGTGGATGCCGTCGCGCACCAGCATGCCCTCGAACACGGGCGCTTCGGTCAGGAAGCTCTGGTGCTCCTCCTCCGTGCAGAACCCCATGACGGGCTCGACACCTGCGCGGTTGTACCATGAGCGGTCGAAGAACACGATCTCGCCCCTGGTCGGCATCAGCGCTGCATAGCGCTGAAAGTACCATTGGCCCTTCTCGACGTCAGATGGCTTCGACAGCGCCACGACCCGCGCCCCGCGCGGATTCATGTGCAGCGTGAAACGGTTGATCGCACCGCCCTTGCCGGCGCCATCGCGCCCTTCGACCACGATGACCACGCGCGCGCCTGTCTCCCTGGTCCAGTTCTGCAGCTTCTGCAGTTCGATCTGGAGCGCTTCGAGTTCGGCCTCGTAGGCCTTGCGTTTCATCTTCTTGGTGTAGGGGAAATCGCCGCTGCCAAAGGCGGCCTCATTGACGCCCTCTGGCAGGTCAGGTGTCTTGATGTCGAAGCTGGCAAGGGCGGATGCCGTAGGAGCCTCGACCTTTCCCGAAGCCTTGGCAGATGGCTTCTTGTTTCCTGTTTGTTTTTGTCCTGCTTGTATTTTTCCTGCTCCCTTGCCTTTGCGCCCTGCTTTTCCGGGAAGGGTATCGTCGCCAGACGTCGCCATGCGTTCGCGTGTTTTTGATGTGGCGGCCATGGACTGACTCCCGTTGCAAGATGCCGGTACGCTACCAGAGCTGGCATGGCAGGCAAGCCAGGATCAGATCCTGTTCATTCACGCGTGAATGTGACCCTGCCCTTTCAGGAGCGAGGGCCTCCGGCAAACCAGGGTGGTCCACAATTGGTTCACCATTAGAATTTTCCATTGTTTTACGCTGTGTATCGATAAGCCCGCTTCCGGATACGTGAGATCGACAACCGGGCCCGTTTTAAACGCCTCGTTAGATTCAATAGGGAATGCTCCGTCTCAACGGCGACAACCAACAGCCGGTTTGCAACGGAGTGCGTCATGTCTGACATCTACACCTCATCCACCCAACCTTTTGCGTTGACAGGCAGCATGCGGGACTTTCGCGTCCCTGGCGGTGCTGACCTGCTGAGCCGCGTCGAAGGCTTCTACCGCTGGCAGGATGCCCGTCGCAGTTCTGGTGTCTGGCCATTTTCGCGCTCCACGGAAGCGGGTGTGGGGGCTGAGGTTTCTGCCAAGAACGACAGCGGGCAGAAGATGACGGGCGTGAATTTTGCCTCGCAGGATTACCTGAGCCTGTCCGCTCATCCGGCCATCAAGGCCGTGGCACGCGAAACCCTCGAGCGCTATGGCGTACACAGCGCAGGTTCACCGGCTCTCGTCGGAAACACGGCCCTGTCGGTGGCCCTCGAACGGAAACTGGCCGAGTTTCTCGGCATGGAGGAGGCCATCCTGTACCCGACCGGCTGGGCCGCAGGCTATGGTGTGATCAAGGGCCTGGTGCGGTCCGCCGACCATATCGTGATGGACACCCTGTCCCATACCTGCCTGCAGGAGGGCGCGAACGCGGCGACCCGCAACATCTACCAGTTCCGCCATCTCGATCTTGCCCATTGCGAGCGGTGGCTGAAAACAATCCGGGACAAGGACACCGAGAACGGCATCATGGTTGTCACGGAAGGCCTGTTTTCGATGGACAGCGATACACCCGATATCGGTGCAATGCAGGATCTTTGCCGCCAGTATAACGCCACGCTGATGGTCGATGTCGCCCACGACTTCGGGGCGCTCGGCGAAACCGGCCACGGGCATATCGGCATCCAGAACCTGATCGGCAAGGTCGATCTGGTGATGGGCAGCTTCTCGAAGACGTTTGCCTCGAATGGCGGCTTCGTCGCCTGCCGCAACCGGGCCGTCAAGGAGTATCTCCGCTTCTACAGCCCGTCCTGCACCTTCTCGAATGCGCTCTCTCCGGTTCAGGCAGCCGTGATCCTGAAAGCGCTCGAAATTGTCCAGTCGGCGGAAGGGGCTCAGCTGCGCCAGAATCTCCTCGACAATGTCAACCTCCTGCGCAGCAAACTGCGTGAAGCCGACATGGACTACTACGGCGACCCGTCTGCAATCGTTGCGGTCAAGATGGGGTCTGAAGCCCTTGCAAGACTCGTCAGCAAACGCCTGCCGGGCCTCGGACTGCTGGCCAATCTTGTCGAGTATCCGGCCGTCGGCAAGGGTGCAGCCCGCTTCCGCATGCAGGTCATGGCTGGCCACACCCGCCAGAACATTGCCGATGCCGTCGAGCGTTTGAGAGCGGCGCGTGCAGACGCACAGCACGAACTGGACCTGATCAACGAACCGACCGTGACACGGATGGTTGCGTGATCGTTGCCAAGACAAAAGTTCCGGTCGCAGCCAGCGATCGGGGCGGTCTTGTGTCGCATGCCGCCCGCCGACAGTCCCGATCAGAACTTGTAGGTCACACCGGTATGGATAACCAGAGGGTCGAGGACAACCTTGCCCTTTGCTGGCAAGCCGCCCAGCGTGCCAGTGGTTGTGCTGCGCAGATAGGCTTTCTTCACGTCGAAGAACACACCCCAGTTGCGGTCGAACATGATGTTGACACCTGCCTGGAGCGCAAAACCGACGGAGTTGGCCAACTTCACGTTGGATAATGCCGCGTCTTTCGTGTTGAAGACATACATGAACGTTGGTCCGGCACCGATATAGGGCTGGATATTGCCAAATCCCGTGAAATGGTACTGCGCCGTCAGGGTCGCCGGGCCGTAAGTGGCTGTACCCAGACGTCCCAGGCCGGCCACTGTGCCCTTGCCAAGGACATCCACGGTGGGTGGAAAGCCGCCGGTGAACGACACGGCGAAATTCGGATTGAAGAAATAGCCAACCTCGACCGCAGCAGTCAGTTGTGGATCGATGCTGATGCTCGCTCCGGGAACGGGGGAACCGCCAAGACGTATCTTGGCGCTCTCGGTCAGCACGAGACCCGCCGGACCGACGTGAACGAACCAGCCGCTCAAAAAAGATGGTATGGACGGTGTGATCGAGGGCCGAAGCAGATCCGCCGCTATGGATTGCGTATGCAATGCCATTCCGGCTGCAACTGTCCCCGCAAGGACGACACCTATTCTCATGGGAAGCCCCTTGGTCCCGAATCATTCAATGAATCGAGTACACTTCATTTACCTTAATATGTATTTAACGGGGAAGGACGCGGGTTTTCGGACTTCGCTTATGTCGGGCAAAAGCGGACCAGATCATCATCGTTCAGAGCATTGCAGACTCACAAAACCGGTACCTACGTTGCGCGCAATGCCCTGGCGCACGAGATACCTGTGGTTCTGTAACTCGGGCCGCCGCGTCCCTTGCGGAAAACCAGCACGGATGGCGCAACCCTGAAGACGGCCATCACACGTGCTGCGGCAGATACGATGGCTCCAGGGCCAAGGTGCTATGGTTCGGGGCGTCATGTTGTGATGTTGTTCGGAACGGGATGATCGACAACCCGCAGAACGTCACCACTGGGCATCCTGGCTGGATCAGAACTTGTAGCTCGCACCGACCTTGAGGGCGTTGTAGGTCGGACGCTGAACGCCTGTGAAGCCCGGGAAAGCCACAAGGGAGTTGTTCTTGAACCGGCCGTAGTCTGTGTGGCGCAATTCGCCCCGAACGGTGAAGTTGTCCGTGACAGCGTATTCGAGGCCCGCACCAAGGGTGTATCCTGGGACCGTCTTGGTGATCTTCTCGCTGACCAACCCCCAATTGGTGTAGGTGCTGTCAAATTTGGCGAGAGCGAGACCACCCGTACCGTACACGAGCAGACGACCGAAAGAATAGCCCATCCGCATGCGCAACGTGCCGTGCAGGTTCACTTCAGTCTGGCCATAACCGCCCGGATTGAATGGTGGAGCTGGAGGATCGCGAAATCCCCCCTTGATGTTGGATATATCCACATCAGCCTCGGCCCCCAGAACGAAATTGCCGAACTGGTAGTTGCCACCGGCGTGAACACCGTAGCTATATCCTGTCGGTTTGAAGAAGTTGATCAGGCCCACATAGGTCCAGGGATTGGTCAGATACTCTTTTGTGTAGTCGTTTCCCCAGGTGTGCCCGAGTTGGGCACCGGCATAAAAACCGGTCCAGGAGAAAGTCGGGACAAACACGGGAGCCGGGTTTTTCCGGTAGGCACCCAAATCGGCGGCTGCAGCCGGAAGCGCCAATGACAGAACAGTTCCTACGACAGCAAACGTCAGGCGCATCATCATCTCCGAAAACATTATAACTTGCCGGAGAGAGACGCGTATCCCTTGAGTGTTTCAAACACGCTGGGTTTCGCACCGTTCCGTCACCTTGGACAGAAAAGCGCAATATGGTTAAAGAAGTGTGAGCAGGGCGGCGCAAGACCGGTGTGCTGCGCACCTTAGTCAGCAAGATGCGGCTGGCTTTTGCGGGAAAAAAGCACCTAATGCGTTGATATTGCACACTTTACTTTGTTTTGTTTCCGAACCGGATGCAACAGGACAAAAATCGACACCTGTGGTGAGACGATGCCCCGATGGTGCCTAAGGCTGGGCTTCCATCGGCTCTGGCGTGTCATGCTGGCCGAGTTCTGTCAGCAGTCGCAGCACATCGGAAGGAGGCACCGGCATACTGAAGTAGCGCCCCTGAACCTCCGAGCAACCCTCGCTGACCACGAGATCGAGTTGCTCGCGCGTCTCCACACCCTCGGCTGTCGTACTCATCCCGAAACAGGTTCCCAAGCTGGCAATCGCTCCGACAATGGCGCGGCTCTCGGCACCACTGTTCATCTCGCGGATGAAGGATTGGTCGATCTTGATCTTGTCAAACCGGAAGCTGCGCAAGTAGCTGAGGCTTGAGTAGCCCGTGCCGAAATCGTCCATGGAGATCCGCACGCCCAGCGTCCGCAACTGGTTGAGGATGCCGACGTTTCGATCGGTTTTCTCCAAAATCACCGATTCCGTGATCTCCAGTTCTAGCCTGTTGGCAGCCAGCCCGGACGTCGCGAGAGCGTTGACGACACTCGAGACAATGCTGCCTCGCACAAACTGGATGGGCGAGAGATTGACGGCCACGCGGACCTCACCCGGCCACTTGACCGCTTCCTTGCACGCTTCCCTTATCATCCAGTCCCCGAGTTGCACGATCATGCCGGTTTCTTCGGCAACCGGAATGAACTCGGCGGGTGAAATGTGGCCGCGTGTTGGATGGGTCCAGCGCATCAGTGCTTCGAAGCTCACGATGCGCCTGCTCCCGAGATCAACGATAGGCTGGAAATGCGCGTGGAAGTCGCCCACCGCGATCGCCCGGCGAATATCGAGTTCAAGCTGTCGCCGGGCTTGAGCCTTCTGATCCATTTCAGGATCAAATAACCTGTATGTTCCTCTGCCTTCTGTTTTGGCACGGTACATGGCAAGGTCGGCATTGCGCAGGAGATCGGCAGAGTCTGTCCGTGCATTGTCGCAGATGGCAATACCGACACTTGCTCCGACTGTTACCTCGTGATCGGCCAGTTGGCACACTTCTGAAACCGTCGCGATGATGGAAGATGCGAGAATTGAAGATGCGTGAGGTTGCGGACGTCCGACCTGCAGGATGGCGAACTCGTCTCCGCCAAGGCGGGCAATCGTATCGCTATCCGACAGAAGATTGCGCAATCGGATCGCGATGATCTTCAGCAGAGAATCGCCAACCGAGTGACCGAGTGTATCATTGACGCTCTTGAAGCCGTCCAGGTCCACAAAAAGGACACTCAAAACGTTGTCGTTCGACAACACGTTGGCAATCTCGCGTTCGAGAACCTCACGAAACAGAACGCGATTGGCGAGTCCGGTTAAGGCATCATGATGAGCAAGGTAGCGTGTTTGCTCTTCGGATTTCTCACGCTGCGAAATTTCCTTGCGCAGGCTGTCATTGAGTTTCATCAACTGGGAGGTGCGTTCCTCGACCTTTTGTTCCAGTTGCTCGTTGTTGCTCTGCAACGCTTTGGCAGCCATTGCGACTTTGAGTTCAGCCTGGCGGCGCGCAACCTGTGTTTTGACCCTTGCAAGCGCGACGGCGAAATCGACTGGCTTCGTGATGTAATCGTCCGCGCCATAGTCCAGAGCATGGACGATATCGTCGCTCTGTGAACGTGCAGTCACCATGATGACCGGCAACACGGCGGATGGCCGGGTCTTTCTGATTTCGCGCAGAACCTCGACACCGTCGATATCAGGCATCATGACGTCCAGCAGAACCAGATCGAAATCGGTCCCGGCGATCATCTCCAGTGCCTGCCGACCGCAATTGGCCTCGCTGATCTGGAAGCCGCGGCGTATGAAGCGCCTCGAGAGGATGGTCCGGTTGTCCTCGACGTCATCAACGATCAGAAGATGAGGTAAGACTTGGGCCTCGGGCTCGGCCTGAGCAAGCACCGGCTCGACGAGCGCCAAATCCTGGTGCATTTGCAATGCGGACGTTATGGTCATGATGTCAACTCTCACACAACAGCAGGCTTGAATGAAGCAATCGCATGCTGCGGCACTTCGGCAGTAATGGACTTCTCATTCTCGACAATCGCAGGAACACGAATGGTAAAGGTCGAACCCTTGCCAACTTCGCTATCGACCGAGATGCGCCCGCCGATAAAGCCGCACAGCTTCTGGCTGTGGGCAAGCCCGAGCCCAGTGCCACCATACTTGCTGGCCGTCGCCGCCGAAACCTGCTGAAAGTTGGAGAACAGCTTTGTCATGTCTTCCTTGGAAATCCCAATACCCGTATCGCGGACCTGAATATTGATCCAGTCGCCGACATTGCTGCGTTCTCGGCGGACCGCGATGGTGATGATGCCATCCTTGGTGAATTTGGCGGCATTGCTCACGAGGTTGAGAGCTACCTGTCTGAGCTTGGTAACATCGGTCGAGATCGCACCAAGCTTGCTGGCCGCATCGATGACGAGTTTGTTTCCATTAGCGGTGATCAGGCTGCGCGTGTTTGAAACAACGTCATCGACAAAAACATTCAGGTCCGCAGAGTGTACGTTGACGTCTGTCTTGTCGCGCTCGATGCGTGAAAGGTCCAGCACATCCGCCAGAAGGGATAAAAGATGCTTGCCCGCCGCATTGATACTCAACAGATCGTTGCGTTTCTGAGCGACTTCTTCGCGCATCTCAACATTTTCAAGCACGATCTCGCTGTAGCCGATGACGGCATTCAAAGGGGTGCGGAATTCGTGGCTCATCTTCGCCAAAAAGATTGATCGCGCGCGGTTGGCTTCATCAGCCAATTCCTTGGCCTCGCGAAGCCGCATCATGGTGGCGCGATGATATTCGGTTTCTCTCACAAGTTCGGTGCGCATCGACAGCATGCTGGCGTAGTAAACCGCCATCCAGGCCATGTAGACAGTGGCCGAAAAGATCGAGATCCAGCCGACGGTGGCAAGCTCTTCGCGAGGAACCCGCTGGTAAAAGTCGAAGGTCACGAAGGCACAGAAGAAAACAAGCAGATTGACGGCGAAAATGCCGATGACGATGGCAGGTCTTTTCGACAGATAGAAGAAGCCAAGAAGCAAGCTCACGATCAACCATGGCAAGAAGGGTGAACTGGCACCACCATAAAAGAAGGCCCCGAACAGGGACACAAACGCCAGCATTTCAACGGAAATCAAAGCGCTGAGGTAAAGGTTCCCAGTGTACTTGAGAACAAGCGGCAGCAACCAGAAGGCCCAGACGCAGGCAAAGATCGTCCACATCGGCCATCCACCCTGCTTGTCGGACATGTACAGGAAGATCAGAATGGACTGCGAGAGAAGCGGACCGCAAAGGTGCGTGAACACGAAGTTGCGTGCGAGGCTCAGCTCGGATCGCTCGAAGCGCAACGCGGTCGGTATGAACCAGTCAATGACTGCGAATATCTTGTTCACTTTGTGTCCCCTGCCATGTCAGCCGTGGATAGGCTGAAATGCCAACAATGCGATTGGACACAAACATAGTGCGATACTATTTAAGATTTAGTGTAGTGCTGTACGTAGACATAAATACAAAATTAACCATATAAAATCATTTTTCCTTGTATTTTTTGGACCATCAATCGGAGATATCGAATACATTTGAGTAGATAGTGTATGAGAAAACCGGTGGGTCATGAATGTAAACTCAATTATCAGCGGTATTACAGTGTTCGTGGACTGGTTCATCCATCCCTCGCTCCGCGGTGATCGTGATCGTATCAACCAGGCACGGGTCTTTCTGATCAGTCACCTTTTTGGCCCGATCATTGGCAGCGCAGTTCCAGCGGCGCTCTATTTTTTCGATCCGACACCGGGCTTTGAAGTCGCGGTTCTCACCGCTTCAATTGCGGGCTTCTGGCTATTCCCATTGCTGCTGAGGTTCACGGGCAGTTACAATATTCTTGCTATCGTTTCTGTTCAAAATTTGATTTTTTGCATCCTTTGGAGCTGTTATTACTATGGCGGCATCAAATCTCCGACGATTCCCTGGGTTCTCACGATCCCTTTGTTGGCGTTTTTCTATGTCGGGACTTCGGTCCAGATGCGGATCGTTGTCTGCAGCCTTTTCATGGCCAACATTTTGGTCTTTGTCGGCATTGCAATGGTCGCCCCGCCCGTCTCTGGCGACATGTCCGATACCGCCATGGAGGGTCTGGGAATTGTCTCAATCGTGGCGGTGGCACTGTATGTAACCATGATGGCGCTTTATTATGCCAAGGTCTATGCGTCTCAATCCGAGCTTGAAGCAGAAATGCGTCTTCACCTGGCCACGGCGGCCGAATTGCGTGAAGCGACTGACGAAGCCGAGCGCGCCGGGGCGGCAAAAGCCGAATTCCTGGCCAAGATGAGCCACGAACTGCGCACACCTCTGAACGCCGTCATCGGATACAGCCAGATCCTGATGGAGGATGCGGAAGCTGAAAATGACGACGAGTCGCTTTCTGACCTGCGCAAGATACATTCGGCAGGCCAACATCTTCTCAAGTTGATCAATGAGGTTCTGGACTTGTCAAAGATCGACGCTGGCATGATGGAGCTTTATGTTGAGAATGTTCCGATCCCTGGGCTTGTGCGCGACGCAGTCAATTCCTTCATGGACGCAGCAAAGGCCAACGGAAATCACCTGAATCTCGATGTGAAGCTACAGTCCGAGTTGGCCCGAGTTGATCATTTCAAGCTCACACAGGTGCTTTCACATCTGCTTGACAATGCCACAAAGTTTACGAGCAACGGCCTGATCTCGGTCGCAGCCAAAAAGGATCTCTCCGATCCCGATGCGCCAATTCTGGAAATTTCTGTCAAGGATACCGGTATCGGAATTGATGCCAAGGAGCTGCCAACCCTTTTTGAGCACTTCACCGTGCTGGGCGACGCCAGTTCAAGCAAGTATGGCGGAACGGGGCTCGGGCTTGCGCTCAGCCGCAAGCTTTGTCGGGTCATGGGGGGCGATCTGCTTGTGGAAAGCAAGCTCGGGCTTGGCAGCTGCTTCCGTGTCCGCTTGCCGATCAACGATGACGCGAAACCTGAAGCGGGACTTGTGGCTCCCGTCTCACCGCATCCGCTCCGCATCGCTCTCGGCATTGGCCAAAAGGCAGCAGCCTGACCAAGGCATGATTGAGGCTTGGAGCATCACGCACATGAGTGGGTACCGGTTATGTGCAAAGGCAATGCTCTCAACCATTATGACCGATCATCTTTCCGCATCGAGATGGATCCCATCTCGATGCGGGATGATCTAGCCCGAATGCTCATGGGAATTGTGATATGAACAAAAGAATCCTTCTCGTTGAAGACAATGAAATGAACCGCGATATGCTGTCCAGGCGGCTTGTCCGCCAGGGGTTCCTCGTTGCCTCGGCTGTTGACGGCCCGGAAGGTGTTGAAATGGCAACATCGGAGATGCCTGACCTGATACTCATGGACGTGGCATTGGGCGACATGGATGGCTGGGAGGCAACAACGCTGATCAAATCAAATCCCGGCACGTGCGGCATCCCGATCATTGCCCTGACTGCTCATGCGCTTGCGAGCGACCGGGAAAAGGCAAGAGAGGTTGGTTGCGTTGATTTTGATACGAAACCTGTCGATTTTGTCAGGCTTCTGGGCAAAATACAGAATCATATTTCAACCTGAAATCGGTGTTTCGCCTGCTGCCGCATAAGCCCACGTTTTGAACGCTCACCAAGCCGCTACCCGCGGCAATGGTGTCGACGGCCTCCATGTCATCGATGCGTCGGTCATGCCCTGCGTGCCCCGCGCGAACACAAGTTTTCCCACCATCATGATTGCGGAAAAGCTGGCGGCCCAATTGCTCGCGGGAGCGCAACCATGACTGCGGTCTTCAAGGCGACTCCATGTGACGCTGTTGCAGATGGATCCGATGGACTCAGTTACCAGCCATGGCCTGTCGCGGACGTCATCTGGCTGAAACCATGAACGAAGGACAAGTCACTGATCTATCCTGACGTCGTTGCCTTCAAGAAGAGGTGCTTGTAACCGAACAGGGCCGTCGATCCACCGGTGTGCAGAAAAACAACGTCTTCCTGATCGCCAAAAGTCCCCTTCCGGATGGCATCGATCATGCCAGCCATGGCCTTGCCGCTGTAGACAGGATCGAGAAGAATTCCCTCGGTTCGCGCCACCAACGTCAGCGCGTCAACCATGCCTGCCGTCGGC
>JANMHN010000115.1:0-12642 GCA_031375185.1 Allobosea sp.
AGCGGGCCGACCGGCATCCCGGCCTGCTTGCCGGCCGCCTCGATCATGGCGGGCGGCACGCCTTCGAGCAGCATTTCGTAGCCCTCGGCGATGTAACCGAGCACGCAACGATTGGCGAAGAAGCCGCGCGCATCGTTGACCACAATCGGCGTCTTCTTGATGGCGCGGACGTAGTCAATGGCCATGGCGAGCGCGGCATCGCCGGTTTTCTTGCCCATGATGATCTCGACCAGCAGCATCTTCTCGACCGGCGAGAAGAAGTGGATTCCGATGAACTTGTCGGCAGCCTTGGACGATTTGGCGAGGCCGGTGATCGGCAATGTCGAGGTGTTGGAGGCGAAGATCGTGCCCTTCTTGATGTTGGCCTCGATTTTCCTGATCACCTCGTCCTTGACCTTCGGGTCTTCGAACACCGCTTCGATGATCAGGTCGCAGGCCTTCAGCGCACTGAAATCGGCCGTCGGCGTGATGCGCTCGAGCAGCGCATCGCGGTCGGCGGTCTTGGCGCGGCCCTTCATGATCTGGTCGGACATGAGCTTGTGCGAATAGGCCTTGCCCTTGTCGGCGGCTTCCTGATCGCGGTCGACGAGGATGACGTTCATCCCGGCATTGGCTGTGACGTAAGCCACGCCAGCGCCCATGAATCCGGCACCGACCACGCCCACGGTCTTGATCGAGGTGGCAGGCTCGGCCTTCGGGCGGCGCGCGCCCTTGTTGAGGTCCTGCATCGACATGAACAGCGTGCGGATCATCATCGCCGCTTCGGTCGAGCGCAGGATCTTGGCGAAGTAGCGGCTCTCGACGCGGAGCCCAAGGTCCATCGAGATCTGCAGGCCTTCATAGACCGAGGACAGGATGGCCTGGGCCGCCGGATAATTGCCTTGCGTCTCGCGGCGATAGATGGCGTTGGCAGGTGGCCAAATCTGCATGCCGGCAGGCGAATGAACCTTGTTGGAGGGCAGCTTGAAGCCCTTTTCGTCCCATGGCGCGACGGCAGAACCGCCAGCCTTGATCCAGTCCCTGGCGGTCTGGACGATTTGCTCCTTGGCCACAACCTGATGGACGAGGCCCATCGAGCGTGCGGGGAGCGCCTTGATCTGCTCGCCCTTGAACAGCATCTGCAGTGCGTCGCCGGTCTGCATCAGGCGGGCGACACGCTGGGTGCCGCCAGCGCCGGGGAACAGGCCGACCTTGACTTCGGGCAGGCCGACGCGGGTCTTGGCATCATCCGAAATCACGCGGTGATGGCAGGCCAGCACCAGTTCGAACGCGCCGCCGAGGCAGACGCCGTTGACGGCTGCAGCAAAAGGCTTGCCGCAGGTCTCAAGCTGCCGGAACAGCAAGGAGAGCTTGCGGCTTTCCTCGAAGAAGTAACTCATCGCCGCCTCTTCGCCCTTGGTTTTGGCGAGTTTCGCATACTCAAAGCCGAGGCCCTGCAGCATAGTGAGGTCAGCGCCGCCGGAGAACTGGTCCTTGCCGGAGGTGATGATGCAGCCCTTGATGGTGTCATCAGCCACAACCTTGTCGATGATGGCTTTCAGGTCCGTCATCACTTCGGGCGTGATCACGTTCATCGAACGATCAGGCATGTCCCAGGTGGCAAGGGCGATGCCGTCAGCGTCGGTCTCGAAGCGGAAATGGTCAAGTTTCATGGTGTTTCTCCTTCTCCCGTTCAGGGAGAAGGTGCCGAGCGCAGCGAGGCGGAAGAGGGCCTGTCAGTGCGCTTTGCACCTTCGGTTGAATTGGCTGTGAGGGCATTCCCTCTCCCGACCCGCTGACGCGGGCCACCCTCTCCCTGAACGGGAGAGGGCAAGAATCAAACCCGTTCGATAATCGTCGCGACGCCCATGCCGGCGGCGACGCAGAGCGTGATCAGCGCCGTCTGCTTGCCGGTGCGCTCAAGCTCGTCGAGCACGGTGCCGAGGATCATCGCGCCGGTCGCGCCGAGCGGGTGGCCCATGGCGATCGCGCCGCCGTTGACGTTGAGGCGATCCGGATCGAGATCGAACGCCTGCTGGTAGCGCAAAACCACCGAGGCGAAGGCCTCGTTCAGCTCGAACAGGTCGATGTCCTTGAGGCTCATCTTGGCCTTCTTCAGCACAAGCTCCGTCACATCGACCGGGCCTGTCAGCATCAGCGCGAGGTCCGAGCCGACAGTGGCGTAGGCACGGATGCGGGCGCGGGGGGCCTTGCCCATCGCCTTGCCGGCCTTCTTCGAGCCGACCAGCACGGCAGCCGCGCCATCGACGATGCCGGACGAATTGCCGGCATGATGCACATGATTGACGAACTCGACATCAGGATGCGCATAGGTCGCGACCGCGTCGAAGCCGCCCTGCTCGCCCATCATGGCAAAGGCGGCTTTCAGCGATGCGAGGCCCTGCATGTCCGCGCCGGGGCGGATGGTCTCGTCACGCCCCAGGATGGTGAGGCCGTTGATGTCCTTCACCGGAATGACGGAGTGGTTGAAGTAGCCCTTCTCCCATGCCGCATGGGCGCGCTTGTGCGACTGCACGGCATAGGCATCGACATCATCGCGCGAGAAGCCGAACTTGGTGGCGATGAGATCAGCCGCCACGCCCTGCGGCATGAAATAGGTGTCGATGGCGACGGATGGATCTACCGCGATGCCGAAACCGGATGCGCCCATGCCGACCCGGCTCATGCTCTCGACACCGCCGCCGATGGCGAGTTCCTTCTGGCCAGACATCACCTGAGCCGCAGCGAAGTTCACGGCATCGAGGCCGGAGGCGCAGAAACGGTTGATCTGGATGCCGGGAACGGTCGTGCCATAACCTGCCTTCAGCGCCGCCGTGCGGGCAATGTCCGCACCTGCTTCGCCGACCGGATCGACGCAGCCGAAGACGACGTCTTCAACCAGCGACACATCAAGGTCATTGCGAGCCTTGATCGCCTTCAGCGTCTGGCTGCCAAGCTCGATGGCGGTGACTTCATGCAGCGACCCATCGGCCTTGCCCTTGCCGCGCGGCGTGCGTACGTGATCGTAGATGTAGGCTTCGGCCATGGTGGGGTTCCTCCTCGTCATTCCGGTTTCGGCGCTGCCGAAGACCGGAATCCATTACAATTGTTGCTCTTGTTTCGAAGGACCCATTGCCAGTCTAGCGATGGGTTCCGGGCTCGCGCCTTTCAAGGCGCGCCCCGGAATGACGGCAACGTTAAAACTGCTCCGCCGTGAACGCCATCGTCATGTCCGCACCCGTCTGGATGCGGGCGACGTGGGCGGCGGCCTCGGGCAGTGAGCGCTCCATGAAGAAGCGCGCCGTGACCAGCTTGGCGTTCATGCGCTCGGTGGAACCGTTGGCACCTGCCTTCAGCTTGTCGAGCGCCACCTTCGCCATCTTGGCGTGCATGTAGCCCAGCACCACGAGGCCGAACAGGTGCATGTAATCATGCGCGCCGGCACCGGCATTGTTGGGTTTGGCCATGGCGTTCTGCATGAACCACATGGTCGCGCCCTGAAGCTGCTGCAGGGCAGAGCCGAGCGGGCCGACATAGGGCTTCATGGCTTCGTCGGCGGCGTTGTCCTGGCAGAATGCGCTCACCTCCCCGAAGAAGGCCATGATGGCGCGGCCACCATCGCGACCGAGCTTGCGCCCGACCAGGTCCATGGCCTGCACGCCGTTGGCGCCTTCATAGATCATGGCAATGCGGGCATCGCGCACGAACTGGCTCATGCCCCATTCCTCGACATAGCCATGGCCACCGAACATCTGCTGCGCCTTGACGGTGTTGTCGAAGCCGACATCGGTGAGCACGCCCTTGATGACGGGCGTCATCAGGCTCATGTGGTCATCTGCCGCCTGCCGTTCTGCGGCATCGCTGGAGCGATGCGCCACATCGGCCTTCAGCGCGGTCCAGAGGACCAGCGCGCGGGCCGCCTCATTGAAGGCGCGGATCGACATCAGGTTGCGGCGCACATCCGGATGAACCATCAGCGTGTCGGCGGGCTTGTCAGGCTCTGCAACGCCCGTCAGCGCGCGGCCCTGGCGACGGTCCTTGGCATAGGCAACGGCGTTTTGGTAGGCCACTTCCGAGCAGCCAAGCCCTTGAATGCCGACGGCGAGGCGGGCCTCGTTCATCATCACGAACATGGCGTTGAGGCCCTTGTTCTCATGGCCCACGATCCAGCCGGTCGCGCCGTCATAGTTCATGACGCAGGTGGAGTTGCCATGGATGCCCATCTTGTGCTCGATCGAACCGCACGACACCTGGTTGCGCGCGCCAAGTGAACCATCTGCGTTGACCTTGAACTTGGGCACGACAAAAAGCGTGATGCCCTTGGTGCCCATCGGCGCGCCCTCGATGCGGGCCAGCACCAGATGGATGATGTTGTCAGCCATGTCATGTTCGCCGGACGAGATGAAGATCTTCGTGCCGGTGATCGCATAGGAGCCGTCGCCATTGGGCACGGCCTTGGTCTTGAGAAGGCCGAGATCGGTGCCGCAATGGGGCTCGGTCAGGTTCATGGTACCGGTCCATTCGCCGGAAATCATCTTGGGAAGGTACATTTCCTTCTGTTCCTGCGAGCAATGCTCCAGCATCGCGGCCACTGCACCCTGGGTCAGACCCGGATACATCCCGAGTGCGAGGTTAGAGGACGACAGGAACTCCTGCATCACCGCGTTCAGGGTCGATGGCAGGCCCTGGCCGCCGAACTCTTCAGGAACCGGGAGGCCAAGCCAGCCGCCTTCCCTGTAGGCGTCATACGCTTCCTTGTAACCCTTCGGCGTGGTCACTGAACCATCGGGATGACGGGTGCAGCCCTGCTTGTCGCCGGACAGGTTGACAGGCTGGAACACCTCTTCGCACAGCTTGGCACCTTCAGAGACGATGGCCTCGATCAGGTCGGGAGTCGCATCGGCAAAGCCAGTCAGATTGTTGTAGCGCTCGATCTGGAACACGTCGTTCAGCAGAAACATCACGTCCTGCACAGGGGCCTTGTAAACCGGCATCTTTCAATCCTCCCGACAAACTCGCCGCACCTTATCGCCCGGTCTTTGTGGTGGGATCATGACACCAGAACAGGGAGTGCAGCAACAAGATTGTTCATATGTAAACTATCTCGACAGGCTTGTGAAGTGGCACCTCAGATAATCTTAAAAGCGATGAGCCAGACCTGAAAAAACCCCTGCACATGGTGCAAGGGTTCCAAGGTCGACAGCGGATCGGTGAAGAACCTCGACAAGAAGCCAGATGCCCCTTCAGGCAGCGCAGCAAACAGTCCAGAATCAACGTCAGTCAGTCATCAGCACGGAGCGCTGACTTTCAAGCTCGATGATTGCGGCCTTGCATTCCTCGAGTTGCGAGCGGAGCAACTTCAATTGCTCGTCGATCTGCGGGAGAGACAATTTCAGCCCTGAACGGGTCTCGGATGTCTGTCCGACCATGGCCCTAATCTCTGTCAGGGTGAAGCCGAGCCGTTTTCCCTTCAAAATCAACTCGAGGCGCGAACGATCCTGCTCGGAGTAAAAACGGTTCATCCCCTCGCGGCGCGGAGCAAGCAGGCCACGCGCCTCATAGAACCGGAGTGTCCTGAGGGTGACATCAAAATCGCGCGCGATGTCACCGATTGTCGACCAGTTTGCTTCTGCTGTCATCGTCGGCACGGGATTGGTGGACCTTTCGGCACTGGCTGATCGAGGTGTTGGGCGCATCGTTGTCGTACTCTGGTTAGGGTTCTGCGTGACGGCTGCGGTTGGCATGCCGTCGCACAATCTGCCTCATAAATGCAATTAACAATCTCGAAACGTTACCTTTACGACATTATACTGTCATAACCGTAATCTGGATCTCATGCGTATAACATTTTCCATCGTCGGCAAACTCGAAATGACCCTTGGGTAACTGAAATTCAACATCTCTTAACGATGTGTTTACCATAACGCGAAAAAAGTGGCGAGACCGGGCCTTTGCTCTGGTTCGCTAGCGATTCGTCTGTCCCGACAGAAATCCTGCGGACCTGGCCTCCCGGCGGGAAGTTGCCAGAATCGGGGCGCACCTTCCCTCTCCGGCAATCACCTTGCGCCCCGTGGCGAGTGACAGATGGCGACCAATCTGCCCTGGAGCGTCAAGGGAATCGATGCCGACACCCGCGAAGCCGCGCGCGATGCGGCCCGCCGTGCGGGCATGACGGTCAGCGACTGGCTCGAGCATGTCATCCGCGAGGAAGCACGACGCGCGGAACCTGAAGTTCGCCACGCATCCACGCCGGACATCCAGTCACGCCTGCAAAGGCTCGACCTCGAACGGCCTGATCCAGGACGACACGATCCGGGAAAACAAGATACGGGCAGGCTTGATACAGGCAGGCTTGGCCAGTCAGGCTCGCGCTCGGCAATGGAGCGAAGCAGCGCCGCCGCAAGGGCGGATGCCTCCCGCCATGGTGATCTCGATGCGCTTCTGAACCATGCGGCGCAGCTTGAATCGCGCACCCGCGACACCGAGAGCAAGACAACCAGCGCGATCGAATCCATCGTCGGGTGGATCGAGAAAGCCGAAAGCCGCATGGCCGCAGCCGAGAGAGCGGCAGCGGAGCGCCAGGAGCGGGCCACCAGCGTGATCGCCGATGCGATCAAGACCGTCAGCTCACGCGTGGCGGATGTCGAACGGCGTGCCCAAGAACCTGCACACCAACCCGCACACCAGCCTGCCCACGAAACTGCTGAAGCCCAGCTCTCGGCGCGTTCGCTGACGGAGCGCGGCGCTGCAATGTCGCGTCCCGGCATCCTCTCACGCGAAACGCTGGCCCATGCCATTTCCGACATCCAGGTGCGGCAGCGCGAGCTTGACCGGACACAGACACGGCAGCAGCCCGCCATGGCAGGGCACAGGCTTCACGACGAAAGGGCTGGCCGTGACGGCCATGAGGAGCGCCGCAATGGCGAGCGCAGGGCCGATGTCACGCCCCTGATGAATGTCATCAGGGCAGACCTGGCGCAATTGCGGACCGACATCGCAAGCCTGTCCGCAGCGCCCGCCTCGTCACGGCTCGAAGAAAGCATCCGCGAACTTGGCCAGCAACTCGACCAGCGGCTCGAGCAGCGGCTGGAAAAACGCCCTGCAACCTTTGCCATGGATGAACTTTCCCGCCCACTTGCACGGATCGAGGCTGAACTGGGCAAGCTCCAGTCGCTGGACAAGGGCGACCGGTTCAGCCGGATCGAAACAGAAATCCACAGGCTCGGGAGCCGGATCGAGGAACTTGCCAGATCAGCGCATGAGCCAAAACTTCTTGCTGCGGCCGTGCATGAACTGACAAGTCTGAAAGATGCCCTGAGCCGTGACAGCGCGGTCCCGCGCATCGAAGATCTGTCGGGACAGATTTCCGCCCTGGCACAGGACATTTCGCGGGTCAGGGACGAAATGTCCCGCACCAGTCCGACCGGCGATGTGGAGAATGCCATCGAGGATATGCGCGCCTCCCTCATGCGCGAAACACGTGAAGCGAACGGCATCGGCCATGGCCTACTGCAGCGCATCATGCACCAGCTCGACGTTGTCGCGACAGCGATGCAGAACGTGCCGACCAACGCCATGGGCGAGACCGACAAGACGCAATTTTCGCTGCTGTCCCAGAAGCTCGACCATCTGGCACAGCGCACACAGCCTGAATCGCTTGAACTGGCACGCAGCATCGAAGCGCTGGCCATCAAGCTGGATGACATGTCTGGTCGTGGATCGGACGAACTGGCCCAGCGTGTCGAACGCCTGTCTGCCCAGATCGATCATCTCTCCGCACGCGGTCCAGCTGCCATCGAGAAGCAGATCGACATGTTGGCCGCCCGCATCGAAGCACTGGCGAAGGCCCAGCAGCCTGCCGTGCCGACGGCAGCCCCGGCACAGATCGACCTGACCCCGATCGAAGACATGATCGGGGACCTGGCACGCCGCATCGAGGATGTCTCGCGCCCCGATTCCAGCGCGCAGGGCCTGCAATCACTGGAACGGCAGATTGCCGCGCTGGCCCAGCGTCTTGATGCAAAGCCCCACACAACCACGGCAACAGACGGCCTGGAACACACGCTGCAGGATCTGATGCGTTACCTTGGCGGGCTGCGCGAGGAAACCACGACGGCGGTTGACCGGGCTGCGAGGGCGGCTGTCGCCGATGCGATCTCGCATGTGGCCCGGCCTGCCGCAGACCCCGAGCACCTGTCACTGCTGCGTGACGATCTGGCCGGCCTGAAGGATGTCCATGTCTCCATCGACAAGCGCACCCACAACGCGATCGGAGCCGTCAACGACACGCTGGAAAAAATCGTCCAGCGGCTGGCCCAGCTTGAAGACGACATCTCCCGTGATCGCAGCGAGGAGATGAACACATCGGCACGCCTGCGCACCATGGCTGCAAGGGAGCCTGACAGCAGCCCTGATCTTCGCGAGTCAGGCAGGCGGGAAGCCGCCATGATGCGCACGCCTGACAGCAAGGCCAGCCAGCCTGTTGCCCAGCCCATTAGCCAATCCTCTGCACCATCTTCAGCCAGCGACAAGCTCTTTGCGGCACGCGAGGCAGCGCGACAGATCAGGCCATCGGACGTGTCCGAAAGCACGCATGTCCCATCGCATGTCGTGGCCCGCCGCATTGAGGAATCCATTCTGGAACCAGAACCAGACGTGCCGCTCGAACCGGGATCGGGCCGCCCGCGCGGGCGTTCGGAAGCGGGCATGGGCACATCCGGCACACAAGGTAGCGCGATCAATCCCAACCTGATCGCAGCAGCACGGCGAGCAGCCATGGCTGCCAGCAGCGAAGCGGACGCTTTGGGGACAGACGGCAAAAAGTCGGGCAAGGGCAAAGCCGCCCGCACCTCGCTGCCGATCAGCCTGCGCGAGACTCTCGAAAAGCGCCGCAAGCCCATCCTGCTCGGTCTTGCAGCGGTGGTCCTTGCCCTCGGGGCTGGCCAGATCGCATCATCGCTCCTGACGGATGCACCGGTGCCTCAACAGGTCCGCTCTGCCGCCGAAGCGGAAGCTGCGCGCAAGCCTGCCGCGCCTGTCATCGGCCAGCGCTCACAATCCGTGACGCCCGAAGCCCCTGCAGGCGAGGCCACCCAACCCTCCGCATCCACTCCGCCCAAGGACCAGACCTCGATGAGCAGGCCTGATGCGCCCGCGAAAGCGGATGCGAGCGGGCAGATCACCGGATCCGTGGCTTCCGCGCCTGCTGTTGCACAGGTTCCAGTGCTCCAGGCTCCAGTTGACATGGCGTCCCTTGCGCCACCTGCCGCAGATCCCTTTCCGTCCGGGAGGTTCACGGCGGAGCCTGGCCGGGTCACTGATCTTGGCGAATTGCCCTCCACCATCGGCACGCCGGGCCTGCGCCGCGCTGCACTCGAAGGTGACGCAAATGCCGTCTACGAGCTCGGCGTGCGCGCCGGTGACGGGATCGGCATGGCGCGCGATGCGAAACTTGCGATGCGCCTGTTCGAGCGGGCGGCGGCTGCCGGGTCCGCACCGGCGCAGTTCCGCCTTGCCAACATCTTCGAGAAAGGCATCGGCACAGCGCGCGATGCAAAACTTGCCACGAACTGGTACAAGCGTGCCGCCGATAAGGGCAACGCCAAGGCCATGCACAATCTGGCCGTGCTGATCGCCGAAGGCGCTGACGGACGGCCCGACTATGCGGCGGCAGCCAGCCTGTTCCGCCAGGCCGCCGAATTCGGTATCCGTGACAGCCAGTTCAACCTGGCGATCCTGCTGGGCCGGGGTCTCGGCCTCGAGCAGGACATGACACAGTCGTACACATGGTTTGCCATTGCCGCACGGCAGGGTGACAATGACGCTGCCAAGAAGCGCGACGAGGTCGGCGCACGGCTCACCCCTGTCGATCTGGCCGCAGGGCGTTCAGCCTCGCTCAACTGGAAGCCCAAGACGGTTGATCCTGTTGCCAACGAAGCCAGCGCGCCGCCAGATGGGTGGGATCCGCAGCCAAAACCCGCCAAGCCCCAGTCCAAGCAGCGCGTGAGCTGATCACGTCCTTATGATCAGGTGCGGGTGATCGGGCCCCTCTGATCGCGTCCATGTGACATGAATTGGCGTAACCGTTCGTGATGGCAGGGAATCATTCATGTTGGAGGGTCATAATGGCCCTTCATTTCCTGCTTCCATGAGACGTTTCGTCGATCATGCAGACATACCTGCCCATCGCGGAAATGCCGGTCAGCGTGCTGCTGCTCATCGCGATGAGCGCCGCCGTCGGGTTTATTTCCGGCCTCTTCGGCATTGGCGGAGGCTTCCTGATGACGCCGCTGCTGATCTTCCTTGGCGTGCCGCCCGCTGTCGCCGTGTCCACCGTCACCAGCCAGGTCGCGGCCTCGTCGATGACCGGGGCGCTGGGCAACTGGCAGCGAAGGCAGATCGACCTGAAGCTCGGGTCATTCCTCGTCGCAGGCGGCCTCGCCGGCACCTTGCTGGGTGTTCTGGCCTTCAATGCGATCAGGCGCGCAGGTCAGCTCGAGGTCGTGATCGCCCTGTCCTACCTGACCCTTTTCCTGATCATCGGCGGCATGATGCTGCTGGAAAGCCTGCGCTCTCTGATGAGGGCACGTGCAGGCAGGCCGACCCGGCTGAAACGCGCCGGGCAGCATCCTTCCTGGCTCAAGCTGCCCTTACGCGTCAGGTTCTATCGCTCGAAGCTGTATGCCAGCGTCATCCCGATCCTGGGATTTGCAGCGCTTGTCGGCTTCATCGGCGCCGTGCTCGGCATCGGCGGCGGCTTCATCATGGTTCCGGCGCTCCTGTATCTGTTCCGCGTGCCGACAGCGATGGTGGTGGGCACATCACTGTTCCAGATCCTGGTGACCATGACGGCGGCGACGCTGTTCCACGCCATCACCAATCAGTCGGTGGACATCGTGCTCGCAATCCTCCTGATCGTCGGCGGCGTCATCGGGGCGCAGTTCGGCGGCAGGGCTGGCCGCAACATGAGGGGCGAGAGCTTCCGCATCCTGCTGGCGCTGCTGCTGCTGGGCGTCGGCATCCGTTTTGCCTCAGACGTCGTTGTCAGGCCCGATGAGCCGTTCTCGATCGCCATCCAGGGGCAACGCTGATGGGCGCGCGGCCCTCTTTGCGGCGTCTCACGGCTTGCCTGTGCAGCGCTGCGCTGGCCCTGTTCGTCGCTCTCCCTGCCTGGGCTGAAGGGCTGATCGCGTCCTTGTCGACCCACCGCGTCCTGATCGGCTCGAACTATACCGGCGCGCAGATTGCCGTTTTCGGTTCGGTGGAGCCCGAAGGCAGGCGCGTGGCGCGGGCTGATCCTTTCGATATCGTCGTGACCGTCACAGGGCCGAAACTGCACCTGCTGGTGCGCGAAAAAGAGCGGGTCGGGCTGTTCTGGCTCAACAAGGAGCAGCGGCGTTTCTGGGAAGCCCCCAGCTTCCTTGCGACCCTCACGAGCAGGCCCTTCAGCGAAATGGGCACCGACGATGATTCCCGGCGGCTGCAATGGGGCCTCAAGAACAAGGTGATCGCCACCGGCACGGGGCTGGTGATCGATCCGGGCGAAACCCGTTTCGCAGATGCGCTGATCCGCCTCAAGGGAGCGGGCCAACTCTACCAGGAGGTGGAACGCGGGGTGACATTCCTGACACCGACCATGTACCGCGCTTCCATCATTCTTCCGGCCACAGCACCCACAGGCAACTATGACGTGGTGGTCGAGCTTCTCTCAGGCACAGTCCAGCTTGCGCGGCAGCAGACCAGCTTCGAGGTGGTGCAGATCGGCTTTGAGCAGCAGGTTGCCTGGTTTGCGCGCACATGGTCCATCGCCTACGGCCTCATGGCAGCCATGGTGGCCCTGCTTTTCGGCTGGCTGGCAACGGTGATCTTCCGCCGCGACTGACGCTTTGCCTGCCCCGTGGTGGCATGGTCAGCGCTCATCTTTCCGCCCCGCGCGCAGATTGCGGTTGAGTTCCGCCCATTGCGGGTTATGTCAGAACCTGCCTCTCGCTTCATTGGAACATCATGTCAGCTTCGCCCGGTTTTCCGAAAACGCCGCTCCTGCTCGGGCTTGGCGGTGTTGTGCCCTTTGTCGGCCTGTCGCTGGCTCTCGCAACAGGGTTCGTCATGCCCGGTTTCGAGGATGGCGACAGCATTCGCGTTGCGCTTGTCGGCTACGGTGTTGCCATCCTGTCATTCCTGGGCGGCGTGCGCTGGGGCCTTGCGATCAAGCAAAGCGAGGATGGCGGCGCGAAGGCCGACCGTGATTTCATCATCTCCGTCATTCCGCCGCTGGTCGGCTGGTTTGCCTGGTTCCAGACATCGCCTGCCGACCTGTGGTGGCTGGCCCTGGCTCATGTGCTGCTCGGGCTGCTGGACTATGGCCTCGCCTGCCGCATCGTGGTGCCGGAATGGTATGGCAAGATGCGGCTCGCGCTTGCGGCTATCGCGGCGCTGAGCCTGATGCTGGCGGCGGTCACGACCGGGTAGGGCATTGCGCACAAAAGTGGGTACCGGTTTTGTGCAAGAGCAATGCTCTGAAATATGATGCTCAGTCTTTCTCAATCCGGCAGCAGCAGCGAACGGCTGATGTTGAAAACACGGCCTTCGCCCAGCATCCAGACATCAGCACCCCGCTCGAACAGGGACTGGATGGCGGCGTCCCGCACGTTGAGGCCACCGGCA
>JANMHN010000116.1:0-14338 GCA_031375185.1 Allobosea sp.
AGGTGTCCGAGCGCGGCACATAGGCCTCGGGCTGGTAATAGTCGTAATACGAGACGAAATACTCGACCGCGTTGTCGGGGAAGAAGCTCTTGAACTCGCCATAGAGCTGCGCCGCCAGCGTCTTGTTGGGCGCGAGGATCAAGGCAGGCCGCTGCGTCGCCTCGATCACCTGCGCCATGGTGAAGGTCTTGCCAGAGCCGGTGACACCGAGCAGCACCTGGTCCTTCTCGAAGCGCCGCACGCCATCCACCAGATCAGCAATGGCGGTGGGCTGGTCGCCTGCGGGTGTATACTCCGACACGATCCTGAAGGGGATGCCGCCTTCGCTCTTCTCGGGCCGCTCGGGCCGGTGCGGTGCCCATGGCCTGTCCGGATCGATGAAGGGTGAGCCCGCGCGCAGGCGCTCCGCCAGCGCCTCCGCCGTGATGTGTGCGCCGGTCAGCGCCGCCATGTCCTCTTCGGGATCGGACGAGACATTGCCCTGCCGCACCCGGCGCGGCGCATTGTCCACCACATCGCTGTAACTCACGGAGGTATCGTCAACGCCCCATTTCCGGCCCTTCTTGGCGGATGGATCCGGCTTTTCCGTCTTGTCGGTCTTGCCATAGACCGCTCCGTCGCCCTGCCTGTTGCTGGGCGGCTTGATGCGAGAGCGCTGCGCGCCATCCGCAGTCGGCAAGCCAAGGCTCTTCGCCAATTTCGCATCCACACCCGTCACAGGTCCGGCATCGAACCCTGCCTGCGCGCTTTCACCAAAGCCGCGCTGCCCGTCGCTGGCAGCGCTGCCCGGCCCGGCCGTGCCCCGGTTGATGCCGGGATTGAGCAGGTCAGCGAGATAACTCTCCAGCGGCTTCACGGCAGGCTTGGAGGCTTTTGCATTCGTGGGGCGCGCCGGATCGCGCGCGGGCTTGCTGGGTGATTTGGCCATGATCACAATATGGGGTGAATCGGTGCTGCTTGGAAGACGCAGGATCGTCACAAGCGCGGCAATCAGCTATGTGGTCGCTCAACTCAGGGGAACGATATGTCCATCCGTTTTGTCATTGCTGCATCTGCCTTCGTTTTTGCGACAACCATCGCCATCGCGGCAGGCCCGCCGTCAACGCCGCTGGCGCAGACCGCCGACTACAAGGCCGGTGTGGCCGCCATCGACGCCAAGGATTTCGAGAAGGCGCTCTTGATTTTTGCGAAGATGCAGCCTGACAACGCCGCCGCCCCGGAAATCGCCAATTGGCTCGGCTATGCCAACCGCAAGCTCAAGCGCTATCCGGAATCAAAGAAGTGGTATGATCAGGCGCTGCTGTTGGACCCGAACTATCTGCCGGCGCTGGAATACCAGGGCGAATGGTACATCGAGACGGGCGACATACCCTCCGCCAAGGCCAATCTCGCCAAGCTGGAAAAGCTCTGTGGCAAGTGCCACGAATTGCAGGATCTGGCAGAGAGCCTCGCCAAGGCCGGAGTGAAAGCCAACTGATCAAACCTGTCATTTGACCAGAAAGCGCCTCATCCTGAGCCCGTCGAAGGACGAGGTTCCAGATGAGGTGCATTTTCATACTCATCCTTCGACGGGCTCAGGATGAGGATTCGTGTGGGTGAAAGAGCCTTTCGCCCTACCCCCGCGCATCAAGCGCGGCGAGGATGGCGTGGCCCATTTCCGCCGTGCCGACCGTGTTGACGCCCGGCCCGGCGATGTCACGGGTGCGCACGCCGCTGGCCAGCACATCAGCGATGGCCGCGTCCAGAAGGTCAGCCGCTTCGGTCAGGCCGAACGAGTAGCGCAGCGCCATGCCAAACGAGCCGATCATGGCGATCGGGTTGGCAAGGCCCTTGCCCGCGATGTCAGGGGCAGAGCCATGCACCGGCTCGTAAAGTGACTTGCGCGCACCGGTCTTGGTATCAGGCGCACCCAGCGAGGCAGATGGCAGCATGCCCAGCGAGCCGGTCAGCATCGCCGCCACATCCGACAGGATGTCACCGAACAGATTGTCGCAGACGATCACGTCATACTGCTTGGGCCAGCGCACCAGCTGCATGGCGCAGTTATCGGCCAGCACATGCTCCAGTTCGACATCGGGGTATTCCTTGCCGATCTCGGTGACGACCTGCTTCCAGAGCACGCCGGAACGCATGACATTGTGCTTTTCGGCGGACGAGACTTTGTTGCGGCGGGTGCGGGCCAGATCAAAAGCGACACGGGTGATCCGGTCGATCTCGCCGGTGGTGTAGACCTGCGTGTCGACGGCACGCTTCTGGCCGTTTTCCAGCGTGACGATTTCCTTGGGCTCACCAAAGTAAACCCCGCCTGTGAGTTCACGCACGATCAGGATGTCGAGCCCTTCGACATTCTCGCGCTTGAGGGATGATGCGTCCGCCAGCGCCGGATAGCAGATGGCGGGGCGCAGGTTGGCAAACAGCTTCATGTCCTTGCGCAGCCTGAGAAGGCCCGCTTCCGGCCGGTGCTCATAGGGCACGCCCGCCCACTTCTGCCCGCCGACAGCACCAAACAACACGGCATCAGCCGCCTGTGCCAGCGCCATGGCGTCGTCCGAGATGGCCACGCCATGCGCGTCATAGGCCGCGCCGCCCACCAGATCACGCTCGGTCTCGAAACTGGCAATGCCCCGCTTCGTGAACCAGCCCACCACCCGCTCGACCTGCGATGCGACCTCGGGGCCGATGCCGTCGCCGGGCAGGATCAGGAGTTTGTGCGAAGCCATGGAAGCGCCCTTTCGGAGACATGAAATCTTGCTGTGCGTCTTAACCGCAAATGGCCGTCATGCAAGCATCGCGAAGGCTTTGGCATGGTTGATGAAACCTTAACGCGTGGAGCCAGGCCATGTGATCCGGCATGGCACAGAACTGATCCGGTACGGGAGATATCTATGCGCATGACCCCTCGTGGCACAATCGGAGCCCTGCTGGCCGTGGCCCTTATCGGCGCAGTAAGCCTCACCATGCCATTCGTGCTGAAAGCCAGGGCGGTGGCACCGCCCCAGGTCGTGGCGATGCACTTTGCGCCCTATGAGCCGCAGCGCGTGATCTATCATGTCACCGATGGAGAATGGTTCTTCGAGCGCAAGTTCAGGAACATGCTGCACGTGGCCCGCAACCATGTCGATGCGGTCGCGTTCGGTGAGCTTGACCTGCGCGTCGTGCTGCAAGGCGGCGGCATGGACCTGCTGCTGAAGGCGAAAAGCGATGTGAAGCTGGCCAGCGAGATCGACCTTCTGCGCAAGGCGGGCGTGATCTTCGTGGTCTGCCGCAACACGCTGGTGCTGCGCGGACTTGATCCGGCAGCGCTTCACATGGTCAAACGCGAGGACATCGTCGCCAGCTCGGTCGCGGAAGCGGCGGCGCTTGTGGGCAAAGGCTATGTCTACATGAAGTTTTGAACCGGCGGCCTATCGCCCATGCCCGCGGGCATAGGCATTGCGCGCGGGCTGCAGCCATCCTGCAGGAGGCTTCAGCGGCCTGAACACCTCCACAAACAGCGGATGGCATGCGGCGGCATCGCTGGAATGCTCAGCGCTGCAATCCCCGCCCGGACAGGCGGACAAGGCACCCAGAAGATCGATCTCGGCGAAAAATTCCAGATGGTCGCCCGGCCTGACGGGGCTGGCCTTCATGAAATACTGGCCCGTGTCGCGCGTGAAGCCGGTACACATGAACACATTGAGCACATCGTGGACATGGTGTTCAGCCTCGGCAAGTGTCTGGCCCGTGCGGTCCGCAAACGCGCGCGTCAGGTTCGAATGGCAGCAATGGTGATAGTCACTCCCGGCGAGAAGGCGATGCGTATATGGATCGCAGCGCGTGCCGATCACGTCATGCACCGCTCCGCCGAACCTGTCGAAACCGTACCAGTCGAGCGTATCCTCCGTGATCGTCGCCATGGGGCGCAGGTGTGGCAGGTTCGACCAAAGCCTGTCGCCAGTCGACAGGTGGGTGCCATGCAGTGCGCGCGTCTTGCCCGAGTAGAAGCGCTCGCCAAGGTCGTCCGCATGCCACAGGTTGAGATCGCCCACCTGCGGTCCTTCGATGCTGACAATCCGGAAGTAACAACCCGCCGGGACCAGGAAACCGGCCGCCTCGCGCGGAGGCACCAAGATCCTGTCAATCTGCTCCCATCCGGCACGCGCCGCGCGATAGGCATCCATGTCAGGTACAGGCAAGGTCTCGACCGGATAACAGATCACGGGTCGTGCAGCCTTGCGGATAGCTGCATCGTGAGGCGGCATGGTGAGGGGATTGGGTGGTTTCATCAAGGTAACTTTCCATGTCTGGCACGATTTTGCACGCTGGACAGAATGATGTGCTTCTCCCCTTGCGGGAGAAGCACATCATGCCCGGTATTCTACGGTACGTTAGCCTGATGGCTAGGGTCAGGAGCTGTGCGCCATTCAGCCAGCCCTTGCGCACCTCACGAGGTTGATCTACCTGTCAGTTGTGTCTCTCGGGGTGCTCGCCAACGAGCTGAGAGGTGGCTGTTCAGCCGCCAACCCGTCGAACCTGATCCGGGTCATGTCGGCGGAGGGATTGAGCGTGAAAGCCACTGTGCCAACAGCTTTCGGTTTGTCTGCCGCATGTGACGGATCCCAACCTGATGGGAGTTCTGCATGCTGATCATGAGACAATTCGTCGTTACCGTTCTGGCAATGGCCGCCGTGCTGGCTTTCGGCCCGGTGCTCCCTGCCGCCGCGCAGACAAAGCCGGTCCTCACCGTTTACAGCTATTCCGGGTTCACCGGGAAATATGGCCCCGGCGGCAAGATCAAGGATGGCTTCGAGGCGGTGTGCAACTGCACGCTGGACTGGGTCGCAACCGAAAATTCCGGGGCGCTCCTTGGCCGTCTGCGCCTTGAGGGCGAAGGCACCAAAGCCGATGTCGCGCTTGGCCTCGACGTCAACATCCTCGCCGAAGCGCGCGCCACCGGCATGTTCGCGCCCCATGGCCAGAGCCTCACCGGCCTCGATCTGCCCTGGACGGACATGACATTTCTGCCCTTCGACCATGGCCACATGGCGTTCATCTACGATTCCTCCAAGCTCGCGAACCCGCCTGCCTCCTTGAAGGAGCTGGTCGAAAACCCGAACGGGCCGCGCATCGTGCTGCAGGATCCGCGCACCTCCCAGCCGGGCCTGAGCCTGCTGCTCTGGATGCGCCATGTCCATGGCGACAAGGCCGATGAGGCCTGGGCGAAGCTGAAACCCCGCATCGTGACCTTCACGAAAGGCTGGTCCGAAGCCTATGGCCTGTTCCTCAAGGGCGAAGCCGACATGGTCCTGTCCTATACGACCTCGCCTGCCTACCATGTCGGGGCCGAGAAGAAGACCAACTTCAAGGCCGCGGCCTTTGCCGAAGGGCATTACATCTATGTCGAGACAGGCGCGATGCTGCGCAGCACGAAACAGCCGGATCTGGCCAGGCAGTTCCTGGCCTTCATGCTGTCTGATACGTTCCAGAGCGCCATACCCGAAGGCAACTGGATGTACCCCGTCAAGATGCCAGCAGCCGGCCTCCCCGCCTCGTTCGCTGACCTGATCAAGCCCTCGCGGACACTTGCCTTCACGCCTGATGAGGTGCTGGTCATGCGCCGCACCCTGATCGAAAGCTGGCAGAACGCCATCAGCCGCTGATGGCTGGAGGCATCGCCCGCTCGCGCCTGCCTCATCCGGGCTTGATCGCGGCGGCGGTGCTCGTCGTCATTCTGGCAGCCGCCCTCGCAGGCCTTGCCAGTGCGGGCGGACAGTCCAGAAGCCTGGCAGGCAGCCCAAGCGGCTTTTTGCCTTCGCCCTATCTCAGGGGCGTAGCCCGCGGCGCAGCGGTGCAGGCTGGCCTGTCAACCGTGCTCTCGTTGCTGCTTGGCACAGCGCTGGCGCTGGCGCTGGCGCGGCGTCCTGTGTTTCCGTGCCGCAGACTGATCATGGCCGTGATCTCCGCAGCGACGGTTGCCCCCACCATCGTCATCATCTTCGGCGTTGTCGCGGTGTTTGGCCGCTCGGGTCCAGTGCCGGTTCTTGCCAGTCAGTTCGGGCTGACGCTGCCACCCATCTATGGCCTTCACGGTATCGTGCTGGCGCATGTCGTCATGAACGCGCCTCTGGTCGCGCGCGTCCTTTTGGGGGCGCTGTCTGCTACGCCAGCCGAGCATGGCCGCCTCGGACAGATGCTGCGGTTCTCAAGCCGCGATTGCTTCCGCCATCTTGACTGGCCCGTGATCCGGCGTGAATGGCCCGGCCTTGCCACATTCATCTTCCTGTTGTGCTTCACCAGCTTTGCGGTGGTGCTCTCCCTCGGCGGAGGCCCGGCCAACGCCACGCTTGAGGTCGCGATTTATCAGGCATTGCGGCTTGAGGTTGATTTTGAGCGCGCGGCGTCCATCGCGCTGTTCCAGATTGTCCTTGGTCTCGGCATCATTCTGGCTTTCGGCCTTCTCGGCGCGCGGCTTCCTGACACGAGCGGCCACATGGCTGCGCGCCCCCGCCCCGATGCGGGATCCCGCTGGCTTCTGGCCCTGGATGCCCTGGTCATCAGCTTCGTGGTGCTGCTGATCGCACCCGTGCTCCTCAGCGTCCTGACCGGCCTTGGCCAGTTGCCATCGCTTGCCAACCGGCAGGTCGTGGACGCGGCCATCACCAGCATACTCCTTGCAGGCCTCGCCTCTGTCATCGCCGTGACGCTGGCGCTCCTCATGGCCTCTGCGGCGGAAGCGGCCCCGCTTGGCAGGCCCAGTGCGTCACGTGCGCGCCTCATTGATCTTGCCGTTCTCGCCGTGCTGGGCCTGCCTCCGTTTGCATTGGTCACTGGCCTGTTCGTGCTGCTGCGCGGGCATGCCTCGCTCGCCAGCGTCGGCCTGCTGATGGTGCCATTGGTCAATGCCCTCATGGCGCTGCCCTTCGTCTATCGCCTGATCGCGCCGCCGCTGCGCCAGAGCGCAGTGCGACATGGGCGGCTGGCTGCAAGCCTTGGTCTTGACGGTCTGGCCCGCTTGCGGATCGTGACATGGCCAGCCTTGAAACAGCCCCTGGCAGCAGCCCTTGCCTTGTCTGCTGCACTGTCCATGGGAGATTTCGGTGTCATCGCGCTGTTTGGTGGTGGCGATCTCATCACCTTGCCTTATCTGATGGCCGAACGGATGGGAGCCTACCGTGTCGATGAGGCGGGCGCTGTTGCCCTTGTCCTTGTCGCGGCGGCTGTCGGTCTCATGTTCATCGCGGACAGGGCCTGACGATGCTCGAGCTTGAGGCCTTGACCATCCGCTATCCCGATTTCACGGGCAACTACACGCTTGCCGTGCCCAAAGGTGCCCTGTGTGCCGTCATCGGCCCTTCAGGTGGCGGCAAGACCACGATGCTGCACGCGATTGCCGGTTTCGAACCTGTTGTCAGCGGCAAGGCCAGCTTCGATGGCCGTGATCTCGCACCCTTGCCGCCGGCCTCGCGCCCCTGCTCCCTGCTGTTCCAGGATCACAACCTGTTTCCGCACCTCACCGCCCGTCAGAATGTGGCGTTGGGATTGAAACCGGGCCTTTCGCTGTCTGACAAAGAGCGGGGCATTGTGGCGGATGCCTTGATCTCGGTCGATCTGGATGGTGAGGCCAACCGTCTGCCCGGCGAACTCTCCGGCGGCCAGCGCCAGAGGGTTGCCCTGGCCCGCGCACTGGTGATGCGCAGGCCGCTGCTCCTGCTCGATGAGCCGTTCGGCGCACTTGATCCTGGCTTGCGCAAGGCCATGATCACGCTGACGGACAGCTTGCGCCGCCAGCATGGCCTCACCGTTCTCATGACGATCCACACACCGTCGGACATCGCGCACGCGGCGGATCTGGTCGCTTTCGTGGCGGAGGGGCAGGTGCAGCACAGCGGACCGCCGCACGAGATGTTGAAAGCCGGGCGCTCCCCCGCGCTCGATGCCTTCATGGGCGTGTGAGGGACCTCAAAAAAGCTGTCGACGTCAAGGACACGCTGACAGACGCATCACCCGCTGAGATCTTCCGCACGTTGCCTGGCTGCGGCAACGGCCCGCCGCATCAATGGCTTGAGGCCATTCTCGGCCATCAGCACCTCAAGCGCCGCCGCCGTCGTTCCGCCCGGCGAGGTGACGTTCTGGCGCAACGTGGCGGGGTCCAGCGCCGACTGGTGCAGCAACTCACCCGCTCCCTCGATGGTGGCGCGAGCGAGCCGCTGGGCCACATCAGGAGGCAAGCCCGCCGCGATACCGGCATCGGCAAGGCATTCGACCAGATGAAACACATAAGCCGGGCCGGAACCCGAGACGGCCGTTACGGCGTCGATATTACCCTCGCCCGGCACCCACTCCACAGAACCGATCCCTGCAAGCAGCGCAGTCGTCATGTCGCGCTGCGCAGGGCTGACACCATCGCTGGCGGCAACGCCCGTCACGCCACGGCGGACGGACGCCGGAAGATTTGGCATGGCACGCACGAAGGCTCTGGCATCGGGTGCCCGCTGGCGGAGATTTGCAATGGTCTTGCCAGCCAGGATCGACACGACCAGCGTGTCCGGCCCCGCAAGCGCTGCAAGCGTTTCGGCTGCTGCATCGAGCGCCTGAGGCTTGACGCCCAGAACCAGTGCATCGGGCCGCTCGATCTCCGGCAGCGGCGGATTGAGACGGAAGTGATGATGCGTCGCGAGCAGCTTCAGATCCTCGCTTGCATGGGGATCAAGCACCGTCAGGCCACTGGTGTCGATACCTCCAGCAAGCCAGCCCTCCAGCATGGCGCCCCCCATCTTGCCGGCACCCATCAGGACAAGGCTCTTGGGCAGTGGAATGATCGTCATGGCAATGCCCGGTAAAGTGAAAGGAGATGCGCGTGTCTCATCTAGGAACAATTGCACGGCTTGTCGTGCGGCACATGCGATTTTGTTTCCGCATCATCGTTGCCACGGACAAGAACCGCCAAATGTTCCAAAACACATACTTTACGTAACGGTATTTTCGCTTAACATCGGGAAGGAATTCAAGGGATTGTCGTCATGCCGTCAAACTCAGATTATCAACTCAATCCTCCTGTTCGCATCAAGCAACAAAGATGGGCTACCTGTTGGGCAGCCTGCATGTCTTCACTGTTGCAGACAAAGGGAGTCAGTGGCGCTCCGACCGAAGCCATGTTGGCCGAGGATTATGGTGACAAACAAAGGGGCGGTGGCGTGAACGGCACGACGCTTGGAGAGGTCGCGAAGGACTTCGGTTATATTTTCAACACATACCTTGGTGAAGAGGACACAAAGGGCGGCTTCAGTGACACGATCATCTTGGACAGGCTCAGGGACAAGGCTTGGTTCATGGCGGCGCCACGCATCCACACCCCGACTGGCATCTGGTACCATGCGCAGGTCATCTGGGGCATCACGTTCTTCAACGACAGGGCTGTCGGCAAGAATGACTGCTTCATTCACACCATGAACCCTGCCACCGGCAAATATGAGCTTTATCCGATATCATATTTCCGAAATATCGGAACATCAGCGATGTTCACCTGCTGGGACAATACAAGCCGTGGCTACAAGGACGAATAGGCCTGGTGTCCGGGCAGGCATCACGCTTCGCCCGCGGTCTCCATCATCGTGAAGTCCAGCGACTCACGGGCCGACTTGCCAGCCCAGAGTACGAACTGGAAGGCCTGATAATAACGCTCGCAGGTTTCGACCGCAGACGTGATCAGCATGCCGGCCTGCTCGTCCGTCGGTTCAGCCCCGCCCGACAGCAGCAGCGAATGGCGGAACATGACCACGTTCTCCGAATTCCAGAAATCAAAGTGGCCAAGCCAGAGTTGCTCGTTGATCAGGGAAATCAACAGCAGAACCTCGCTCTTGCGACGCTCCGGCACCTTGAGATCGAAGGCAGAGGCGATGTGGATGGCCTCCATCCTGTCCAGCCATGTAATGGCCACCTGATACTCCGCCCAAGCTCCGGACACGGCAACGGAAATCTCGTCCTCGCCATCACGGTCAAAGCTCCAGTCATTGAGCGCGGCCAGACGCTCCACGACATCGAGCGGGTGGTTGGAGCGGTCCATGTCAAGTTCCAAGTCCAGCATGCCGGAAACAAGCTCATCAGGAGGATCAAAACGCAGGTGCGGAAACGCTCAATGACGCGTCAGGCGAGATGTAGATGAACAGGGCAGCCTGAACCCGGAACTTTCGGCCATGGGAAAACAGAGCCGAATCAACCTCTTCACTGACCTTAGAGAGCTTTCGGGATCAGGTGAATCCCTTCGCTCCGACGAAATCAACGAACACATGCGTCGTGGATTCGGGCGGCCACAACAATGGCTGCACCGATTCGTCCACAGCGAAGGCCTGTGGACGAATCACAGGACCTGATCGCGATGTCAGGTGAGGGCGATGGCCGAAATCAGGCGGCCATAATCAGGCTCCACACGGTGCGTGGTCATCCGGTAGCTGAAGAACCGCTTAGGATCGGCGTAGGTACACAAGCCCAGATTGATAAAGCGGCCCACGCCTGCCGCCATGAACCTGGCCTCGATGAAGGCCGGCAGATCGAACATCGCATGCCCTTCACGCGCCGACGGCCTGAAGAAGCGCGCATGATCCTCATCCGCCATCCTGAAACGTTCGACAAACTCGGGGCCAACCTCATAGGAATCCGGCCCGATCGTTGGGCCCAGCACGGCAATCGTCCGCTCGCGGCGCGCGCCCAGCTTTTCCATGGCTGCGAGCGTGGCCTCGCCGATGCCCGTGAAGGCGCCTTTCCATCCGGAATGCGCGGCACCGATCACGCCGGCTTCGGCATCCGCAAACAGGATTGGGCCGCAATCAGCCGTGGAAACGCCAAGGGCGACGCCCCTCGTGGTCGTGACCATCGCATCGGCCTTTGGCCGCTCGGCCTGCCATGGGCCGGTTGCGACCACGACATCCGCCGAATGGACCTGCCACAGGCTGATAAGGTTCTGCGGTTCCACGCCAAGCGCATCTGCCATGCGGCGGCGGTTTTCCGCAATGTTCGCCGGCGCATCCTGAGAGCCGAGGCCGCCATTGAGCGAGGCATGGATGCCATCCGACACCCCGCCGTGCCGCGTGAAGAAAGCGTGGCTGATGCCGGGCAATGCCGCAAGATCGGGGGATGTGATCAACATGGCGCTGTTGTGTGTGGGCATGTGCCTTCCGTCAAGCCATGCCCGTCAGGCTGCAGGGTCAGGTTGCAGGCGGACCGAAACCCGGCAATGCCTCCAGCGAAGGATGAGAAAAAGCCATGGCCTTGAACAAGGCACCCATGCCCGCTCCGCTCTTTCCGCGCTCGTCCATGCGGGTGAGGCGCGAGACGGCTTCGTCGATCGCGCGCGCCCTGTCACTTGTTGCCCTGCGTTTCAGCACTGCGGCACGCTCGGCAAGGCCAAGCTGCATCAGGAAATCGCCCTGGGACGCGAGTGGCTGGACCCGCGCCCCGGCAGCGCGGGCCAGCGCCATCGCGCGGCCGAAACGCACCTGCGTCGTCAGGTCGGCCAGGCCTGGATCGGCCAGCGGATCGACAAAGCCATGCTGCCTGACAGCCTGCAAGGTATCGCCTTCCATGCCTTGCTCCGCTCCATAATCGATGAAAAGCGCGGCACCCCCGTCTTGCGCAAGATGAGCCGCGACCTGTTCGATCAGGATATCGGCTGCGAAAGGCTCCTCGATCAGGACGGCCGTGGGCATGTCGGCTGATCGCAGGTTTGCCTCGAAGCCGAAAACCAGTTCACCAGTCGCGCCAAGCCCGACGACACGCCTGATATCGCCCTTCTCAGTGCGCAGAACCTGCCGGACCGGCAATGCGTCCAGCAACTCGTTGGCGATGATGATGACCGGTCCGTGGAGGGCCATGGTGATGTCGGCATGCCAGAGGGCGGCGACATCCACACCGCTGAGGTTTGCCTGCTGCCGCGCCCGCAGCACCGGGCTGGTTTCGACCATTCTCACGTCTATGGCGCTGAGCATGGCAGGGACCGCCTGATGGATCGCCCGCAGTGCATCCGCCATCAGCGTGCCGCGGCCAGGCCCGATCTCGACAAGGCCCGTGCCGGGAGGGCTGCCCATGTCGATCCAGACCTGCGCCGCCCACAGCCCGATCAGTTCGCCGAACATCTGGCTGATCTCGGGGGCGGTGATGAAATCGCCCTCCGCGCCAAACGGGTCGCGCGTCATGTAATAGCCGAGCGTGGGATGACCGAGGCACAGCGCCATATAGCGCTCGACCGGCATCGGGCCCTCAAGGTGGATCAGCGAAATGATCTCGTCCTTCAGCGTGCGCATCTCTCGTGATGACCGTGTCTCATGCTGGCGGCAAGGCTCTGGCGCGCAGCACGAGCCAGATGCCTGCGGCCAGCATGGGCAGGGACAGCACCATGCCCATGGTGATGCCGCCGCCAAAGGCCATGTTCCCCTCGCCGAACAGGAAACCGAGCTGCGGATCAGGCTCGCGGAAGAACTCGCAGGCAATCCGCGCAAAGGCATAGCCGATGCCGAACACGCCCGCGATCAGGCCAGGACGGCGAAACCCGAAGCGGGACAGGGCAAGGGTGATGATGATGAACAGCACCGGCCCTTCCATGAAGGCCTGGTAGAGCTGGCTTGGATGACGCGGCACAGGCCCGCCATCGGGGAACACCATCGCATAGGCGAAATCGGGTGCTGTCCGCCCCCACAACTCGCCGTTGACGAAATTGGCGATGCGCCCGAAAAACAGGCCAATGGGCACGACAGCCGCCGCGATGTCGAAGATGCTGAGCGGATTGTAACCCCTGCGCTGGCCGAACAGCGCAAGCGCTGTGATCGCGCCGATCAGTCCGCCATGAAATGACATGCCGCCACGCCAGATCGCGAGGATCTGCGACGGATCGCTCGCATATCGGGCAAAATCGTAGAACAGGACATAGCCGAGCCGCCCGCCGAACACAACGCCGATGGCGACCCAGACCAGCATGTCGTCAAGCTCGATTGGTTTGGGACGCGACAGCGCACCCCACATCCCATCGCGCTGCACCAGCCAGCGGGCATAGAGCCAGCCGCCAAGCAGACCCGCGACATAGGCCAGGCCATACCATTTCAGCGAAAGCGGCCCGATGGAGATGGCCACGGGATCGATGATGGGGAAAGGAATGGCAAGAATCGGGAGGGCAAGAAAGGACATGAGCGCTCTGCCAACTGGAGCTCATCCTTCGACGGGCTCAGGATGAGGATGGTGCGTGGTACAGGCCAGGCTGGAAAAATGCCTTCATTCGGCAGGGACGCCAGACCAAGCCAGCCTAACCATCCTCATCCTGAGCCCGTCGAAGGATGAGTTCTAGTGAGCATCGACTGTCAGCGCCGAAATCCAAGTGTCGGGGTCGCGGAAGCGGTTGCTGTCCCGATGCGCCTGCCTGCTGATGGAGAAGCAGCGGCCACTTGCTCCTGGCCTGCGAGGAATTGCGCGATCTGGTCCATCGATTCAGAGGCTGCCTTGTTGACGGTGGACTGGTCCACGCCCGTCCAGTCACCGGCGCTTGCCCGCGCAACTGTGGTGCCCTGCACGCGCTGCGCGCGCTTTTTCTGGGCGTCGAACACATCCCAGACGAAAGCCAGGGCGGTTTGTCCATCATCCGTCTGTTGCGCGGCAAGATAGCCTCGCACCCGGTAGCGCGGGTTGGTGGCAGGATCGACGATGTCCACGCGCCGGGCATTGGCTTCGCTGGACAGGGCGGAGGTGAAGGTTCCGCGCACGCCATCGGGGGCACCTGAAATGCTCTCCACGGCAATCGGCACGCCGGGGGCCTGGGTCGGCGCGCGGGACGCGGTCGTCGTGTCCGTGCAGGCACCAAGGGCGGCAGCAAGCATGGCCGCGATCAGAACATATTTCATCATACGCCTCCCGCTCCTCGAGATGGGAGCTTGTTCGGGTTGCTGACCTTCTACGCCGCCGGAAGGCTCGCGTCCAGATGGACGATTTTGCGGTATTCCGGCATGTTCGGCAGCGCTGCCTCAAAACTTCCTTAACCATGCGCGATGCCTTCTGACAGCATCGTTGCTTGTCTTTGTGAGGGACCACGCATGTCCGCATTCCGACCATCCCGTTCGCGTCTGGCCGCCATATCCGTGGTGGCCGCCGCCCTGACCTTGGCCTTGCCAGCCTATGCAGACTTTGATGAATGCGTGGCAGGCATCCGTTCCGCCGCGCTGTCGCAGGGTGTGTCGGGTGCGGTGTTCGACAGGGCCATGTCCGGAGTCACGCCTGATCCCAAGGTGATCGAGGCCATGAACAGCCAGCCTGAGTTCAAGACGCCGATCTGGGACTATCTCGGCGCGCTCGTCGATGAGGAACGCGTGGCTGAAGGCCGGCA
>JANMHN010000135.1:0-11294 GCA_031375185.1 Allobosea sp.
GAGCAGGTTGGTCTGTCGCGGGCCGTGATGGACCGGCTGCCCCACGAGTTCTCCGGCGGGCAGCGCCAGCGCATCTGCGTGGCCCGCGCGCTGATGCTCGACCCGAAGATCATCGTCGCGGATGAGAGCGTGTCGGCGCTCGATGTCTCGATCAAGGCGCAGGTGTGCAACCTCTTGATGGACCTGCAGCGACGCCTGGGCCTCGCCTACCTCTTCATCAGCCACGATATGGCGGTGGTGGAGCGCGTCAGCCACCGCGTCGCGGTGATGTACATGGGCGAGATCGTCGAGATAGGCCCGCGCCGCGGCATCTTCGAGGCGCCCCAGCATCCGTATACGAAGAAGCTGATCGCTGCCGTTCCGGTGCCCGATCCGGCGCGGCGGGGTCTGCGGCGCACTCAGGACGTGGAAGAGCTGAAGAGCCCGTTCCGGCCCAACGGCTTCGTCGCGCCGCAGCGGGCTTATGACGAGGTCGCCCCCGGCCATTTCGTGATGGCGTGAGGCCGCCATGCCCGTGATGCAGTCTCCGCCCGGTCCCCGCGTCATCATCGACGGTCGCGAGGTGCTCTACTTCGCCGGCACGGGCTATCTCGGCCTGCAGGGCGACCACCGCGTCATCGAAGCCGCCTGCGAGGCGGCGCGGACCTACGGCGTTCACCCCGCAACCAGCCGCACTGGCTTCGGCGAGTCCCCGCCGCTTCTGGCCGTCGAGGAACGCGCAGCGCGGTTCTTCGGCACGGAGAGAGCCCTGTACGTCGTTTCCGGCTATGCGGGCATGTCGACGCTTGTGCAGGCTGCGCCGCGCCCGCCCGGCCTGATCCTCGCCGACGATTGGTTGCATCTGGCCGGGCGCGACGCGTCTGCGTTGAGCGGCGCGCGCGTCGAGCGTTTCGCCCATTGCGACCCGGACGACCTGCGTGCGCAACTCGCCCGGCATGGCGCGCGCGAACCCGTCTTCGTGCTGTGCGACGGCGTCTCGCCCGTGCGCGGCGACGTGGCGCCGGTCAACGCGTATCTCGCTGTGCTGCAGGCGCACGGCGACGCCCGGCTGATCATCGACGACGCCCACGGCGTCGGCGTGCTCGGGCGCAACGGGCGCGGCACGCTCGAACATGCCGCCGACGAGGCGGGCGAGGCGATCGGCGTCAACGCTGGCGAAGTGCCCGCAGGCTGCGGATACAACGGCCGCAACGCCTGGATGTGCGGAACGCTGAGCAAGGCCATTGGTGGATCAGGTGGCATCATCCCGGGGGACGACGCCTTCATCGTGCGCCTGAAGACCACCGCCAACTGGTATCACGGCGCGGCTGCCACGCCCGCGCCTGCAGCCGGCGCGACCGCCACCGCACTTGCCCTTTGCCTTGACGAACCGATGCGTCGGGAGGCGCTGCGCCGCAACGCTGCCCACCTGCGCGCGGGCCTGCGGGGGCTCGGCCTCGAACTGCCGGACCACCCGACGCCGATCGTCTGCGTCAGTATCGGTGATGGCGCGAATATGGCCCGCCTACAGACAGCACTGCTGGCGCGCGGCGTCGCCATCGCCCATTCGCGCAACTATGCCGGCGTGGACAACGAAGGCGCGCTGCGCATCGCCGTGTTCGCGACGCACACGTTCGGCATGATCGACGAACTCGTCGAGGCCATGCGAACACATTTGTGAATGCTTGAGGCCTCAAACCGCCGGAATACGACCGTCTCGTGAGCAGTCGCGAGATCCGGTATCGGGCACCATCGAGGCGTTTGCGCCCGAAACGGGTCGCACTCGCATTCGGCCAGACGTTGGCCTTGAGCAGCCTCGGAAACCGCCAGATTTGCGACTCTTGGTGGCTATGTATCTGACGTATGACCAGTCGAATCTTGGCATCCGGTCGCTCGCATTTGCCCTGAAGCAGCGAGATTGCGCCAGCTGATGCTTTGGGTATTCAGGGCGGGAAGGATTGCGGGCTCGCGGACAATGCGCATTGCCACGGCAATCGCGTCGGCAAGCTGCTGGTCCGAGAGATGCCGGATGGCTGGACGTTTGACGATACGGTGCCACGGCGCACCAAGCGCTGTGTCGAGGCAGATGCGCATGAAACAATGATCTTGTGTCACCGGCCATGGCTGGAGCTTTGCCATGCAGGGCAGAGTATCGCGCATGTGGGTATTCCATTGCGCAACGAATGCGTGTCGCACATCGCTGTCGTCGCATCCGAGCGGCAGTTCCGGTTGGTGCTGTGCCATTTGCCTGTCTTCGCCGTTGTCATGCGGCTCTCGGTGCTTCTGACCAAAAATGGCAGGGCCGTACTCGGACGGCTCGTGCCCGGCCACTATGGCCGCACATTGTCCACCACAACCTATGCCATCCTTGCCACGTTGCAATTGCTGGCTTTGTTTGCGCCATGGACGCCATCCGGTATTGTCTGGTGGCGGGCGGAAGGCTGGGTGTTCGCCTGCTTGATCCCAGGTTGCAGGTTTCAGGAGGTCCAGCGCCTCCATCACCTCGCGAACATTGCGCCTGGCCTCGATGATGCTGCGTTCGCTCGCCTTGGTTGTGGCGAGCGAGCCAAAGCCGCTGACAAAGGTCTTGAAAATGTTCTACTCGGCCAATCCCAGCCCGATGAGATAATCGGCTCCGGCCCTCACGGTGTCCTTGTTGCGGACTTCGAGGATGAGCCGCGGGTGGCTGCCGAGCCGGCTCAGGGCGCGGAAGACCTCGGGCCAGCAGATGTTGCCCTCGCCGGGGTTCCAATGGCGGTCGGCGTGGCCATCGGTGTCCTGCAGATGCACATGATGCAGCATGTCGCCGGCGGCGTGGACATAGTAATCGACCGGTGGACCGCCCGTTGAGCCATGTGCGTAGTTGGCGTGGCCGGTGTCGATCGAGACGCGCACGGAGGGGCTGTCGAACGAACGCGCCAGATCGACACGGATATGGTGGTCGATATCCTCGATGTTCTCGATGACCAGGACACAGCCCATGTTCTCGGCCCGCGCAACAACAGTGCGAAGGGTGTCGTGCGCCCGCTCGATGATGCCAGACCGGCTACCGGGATTGTAATCGAGATTGTTGTAATCCCAGGTCGTGTAGGGCGAGTGGATCACCATCTGGTTGGCACCCAGCGCCGCGCAGACATCGAGGCCCTGCATCATGCGCCGGGTCACCACTGCCCGGATCTCGCGGTCCATCGAGGCAATCGTGAAGCCCCAGAACGGTCCGTGGATTCCCAGCCGTCCCGTGTAGCCGTCGAGGAGGAGCTTGTAATGCTCGACGGCACCCTGCCAGTCGCCGTCGAGCAGATCAGCATAGCAGAAGTCCTGGATTTCGAGGTCACGCTGCTTTTCGAAGATCCAGTCACGGTGCTGGCGAACCCCTGCAAGTGGCAAGGCGACACCCAGGATGGGCAATGAGGCGGACGAGGTCATGGTGAAATCCGTTTGTGCTTGCTGGAAAGGCAGGCCGGTGTCTGGCCTGGTCGGGGAGTTTGTCTCAGAAGGCGGTGACGACCGGATGACGCGTTAGAGTCGGGTGGCGGGAGGAGCACAGGAATCAGACACGGCCGCCGTGGATGGGGAACAGGTGATCATGCCGACGCGCGACCTCCAGTCTCTGGCGGAAAGTCCCACTGCCCGCCTCATGGGTGATCCGTTCGATGCCGCGCTCGTGCGCGGAAGTGCCGAGCAGGCTTCGTCCCATCATGGTGACGGGTGCCGACAGGCCCAGGTAATCCAGGATGGTCGGCGCGATATCGATGATACCGACAATGGCGTGGTTCAAGCCGTTCTCACCTGCTTCGGTTGAAACCGGTCCCGCGGTCCCGCCGAGCATCAACACCGTGTTCATCTCATGGCGATTGAGGCCGCCATGCATGCCGCCACCCAGCGGCACATCACCATCAGTGATCAGGCAGGTTCCCGGCAGGCCGGCCGCATCCATGCGATCGTCAGACCGCAGCACGTAGACAAGATCAGGACCACGGGCGTGATCAAGGCCGACAAGGCGCGTTGAGAGCGTGCCGGGTGCCGCACCCAGCACCGGATCGTCACCGCTCGTGAACACCATCCCGATCTCGTCGCGTGTCATCAACCAGCGCGCAATGGCGTCGCGCCGGTCGAGGTCACCATCGATGACGCGGATTTCGCCCATGTTGCCGCCCGTGAAGGTGATGTCGGCACCGTTGATCGCAGCATCCGCCGCCGCCGCTGCCGTGTGGCCGGCCGCAGCCAGCATGTCCCGCATGGGTAGGAGGCCGGTGCTGGAAATCTGGGCGTGATCCGAGGCAACCATGATCGCGATCTCGCCGGCGTCGTGTTGTCCGGCGATGGCGTCGAGGATCGTGCCGAACGCCGCATCGACATGGGCGAGGATGGCCGCGCTCTCTGGCGAGCCGATGCCGCAGTAATGGAAGCTGGTGTCCGGCTCGCTGAACCAGATCAGTGCGACAGCGGGCTTCATTTCTGGTATCACGTGCTCCGCCATGACGCGGGCCGCATAGGTTGCCTCGGCGAAGCGCGGCAGCGTGCGTTCCGGAAGAGGCCCGAAGCGCGCCACCATCTCGCGGTTGGCCTCCGGCGTCCGGGTGTGGGCCTCGCCCAGGATCGAAAAGGTCCAATGGCCCTGCTCAGCCACGCGAGGATTGATGGCATAACACGAGCCTGCGGAGCCTGCATGGACCACAGCCATGCGCTGCCCTTGCATGGCCATGAGATCGGCAAATGTCGGCGCGGTGAGCAGGGGGGCACCGAGCACCGCCTCGGCCCTCCGAAGATGCTCGGCGCGCGAGGTGTCGAACACGACATCGCGCATCACTTCCGGGAAATAGAACGCATTGCCGACAACCCCGTGAAACGCGGGTGTCGTCCCCGTGCTGATCGATGAGGTCGCGACCCGCGTCATCGACGGGAAAACGGACCGGGCCTGCCGAAACCAGAGGCTGTCCGCAGCGAAGGCGGAAAGGCGCGGCATACGCTCCGGCGTCAGCATGTCTGGCCGCAGTCCATCGAACACGACCACAACAACACGAGAGGCTTTTTGCAAGATCGGCTTCCTTGAGGGTTGGCAGACGGCGCAGCGGGCTACAGATCGTCGAACGGTCAGGCGGCGGCCTTCATCGTTCGCATGGTCAACGTCTCCGGCAAGCGCCTGCCGGTCTGGGCATCGAAAAACTGCACGGTTGTTGGACAGACCATGATGGCGACGGCCTCCCCGGCGCGCCTGTCGATTGCAAGGTCGGTGTGGATCACGACCGAGTGGCCGGCCAGATCGACATGGACGTGCCGCCCAACGCCGAGCTCTTCCGCAAATTCGTATTCCGCAGTGAGGCGCACACCGTCGCCGTTCTGGAAACCAACGGCTTCAGCGCGCACCCCGAGCGTCACGGGGCCGGGTTTCACGTCGGCATAGCGTGCGGTGTCGACGGGGATGGCCTGCCCGTCCGCCAGGACGACAGTTGCCCCGTCAGTGCTGATTGTCGCCTGCAGGAGGTTCATGCCCGGCGCGCCGATGAACCCGGCGACGAAAACCGTCGCCGGGCGGTCGTAGATCTCCTTCGGCGTGCCGACCTGCTCGATCAACCCCTTGTCCATGACCACCAGCCGGTCGGCCAGCGTCATCGCCTCGACCTGATCGTGTGTCACGAAGACGGAGGTGGCTTTGAGACGGTGGTGCAGCTTTCTGATCTCGATGCGCATCTGTACCCGCAGCTTGGCGTCAAGGTTGGACAACGGCTCGTCGAACAGGAACACCTTCGGTTCCTTGATCATCGCCCGCGCCATGGCGACCCGCTGCCGCTGCCCGCCGGACAGCTGGCCTGGCTTTCGATCCAGGAACTCGTGCAGCCCAACGGTGCGCGCAACCTGCTCGATGCGATGCGTCCGTTCAGCCTTGGGGACACCCGCAACCTTCAGGCTGTAGCCGATGTTCTCGGCCACGCTCATGTGCGGGTAGAGCGCATAGTTCTGGAAGACCATGGCGCAGCCACGCTCGCGCGGCTCCTTGTCGTTGACGACAGCGCCGGCGATGGCGATCGTTCCGCCGGATATTTCTTCAAGTCCGGCAATCATGCGCAGAAGCGTGGACTTGCCGCAGCCTGAAGGCCCAAGAATGACCACGAACTCGCCGTTCGCAATCGCCAGATCGACGCCATGCACGACTTGGCTCTTGCCGTAGCTCTTGGTGACATTCGAGATCGCGATATCAGCCATGTTCGACTCCTGTTAACGCCTATTTATCGGTCTGGACGAGGCCGCGCACGAACCAGCGCTGCATGAAAATCACCACAAGCAAGGGCGGCGTCATCACCATCAAGGTGCCCGCCATGGCGATGTGCCAGCGCGGCGGCTCGCCGAACAAAGGCCCCGGCACGATGCGCTGGAGTTGCATCACCGCCGTGCCATAATTGGCGATGTCGGTGACGATCAGCAGCGGCCAGAGATACTGGTTCCACGAATAGACGAACATGATCGTGCCGAGCGCAGCCATGTTGGTCTTCGATAGTGGCAGCAGCACATCCCAGAAGAAGCGCAGCGGGCCTGCGCCATCCATCTTCGCGGCCTCCGCAAGCTCATCCGGCACGGTCAGAAAGAATTGCCGGTACAGGAACGTGCCGGTGGCGGTGGCGATCAGCGGCAGGATCAGGCCGGTGTAGGAGTTTAGCATCGACCACTGCGGCAGACTGACCTCGATGCCTGCCATGAATGACAGCAGCGTGCTCAGGCCGCTGACATCGAAGATGGTCTGATAAGGGCGCAGCACGTTTGCAGCCACCGCGTAGGTCGGCACGATGCGCACCTCGAGCGGCAACATCAGGGTCACGAAGATCAGCCAGAAGAACAGCGTGCGGAACCGGTAGTTGAAGTAGACGATCGAGTAGGCGGAGATGGCTGCGATCGTGATCTTCCCAGCGGTCACGCCGATGGCGACGATGAACGAGTTGACCATCTTCGGGCCGAAACCGGACTGGTTCCAGGCCAGCGTGTAGTTCTCGACCATCTGGTTGCCGGGCCAGAGCGGCATCGGAACGGTGTTCACGGTCCTGAAATCATGGGTGGAGGCCACGAACACGATCCAGAGCGGCACCAGGAGCATGATCAGCCCGGTGAGCAGGATCACATGGGTGAGAATGTTCAGAATGGGTGTGCGTTCAACCATCTCAGCCTCAGGTGTAGTGAACGCGGCGTTCGACGAATTTGAACTGGATGAAGGTCAGGCTGACCACCAGCAGCATCAGGACCAGCGACTGGGCTGCGGCAAGGGAGTAGTCCTTGCCCTTGAAGCCGTCGGAATAGATCTTGTAGACCATCAGATCCGTGGCGCGGGCAGGCCCGCCGCCTGTCGTGATATCGACAATGCCGAACGAGTTCACGAAGCTGTCGGTGAGGTTGATCACGACAAGGAAAAAGAACGTCGGTGCGAGCAGCGGAAACTGGATGTCTGCCATGCGGCGCAGAACGCCTGAACCATCCATCGCGGCTGCTTCGGTCAGCGTGCGCGGAATCGACTGGAGAGCTGCCAGGAAGAAAATGAAGTTGTAGGCAACCATCGACCAGGCATTGGCCAGGGTGATCAGGATAACCGCATCGACGCCGTCACGGGCCGGGTTCCACAGGCCCGGATACCACTGGTTGATCGCCGAAACGAAACCGGCATCAGGCGCAAAAATGAAGCGGAAGGCGAGGCCGACGGCAGGGGCCGCCACAGCATAGGGCCAGAAATACAGGAAGCGGTAGGTCTGGTAACCCGGCAACTGCCGGTCGACGAAGACAGCGAGGATCAGTGCCATGCCCATGGCCAGCATGGTGGAGGCCAACGCGAAGATCACAGAAATCCGCACTGAGTTCCAGTACAGCGGGTCTTCGAACACGGTCTTGAAGTTCTGCAGACCAACCCACTGGTTGTCGCCACCGAACGGTGGCTCCAACGTGAAGGACCAATACAGCGCTTCACCGGCAGGCCAGTAAAAGAAGGTGAACACGAGGATGAGTTGCGGCGCGATCAGGAGCGCTGCCAGCCATGTGTTGGAAAAGGTGACGCGCTTACCGGTCATGGCCTTGGCCTTTGCGACATCCGAAAGCCGCTCTCGAAAAAGATGAGGTCCGGATGCGTCAACCACATCCGGACCGACCCTGATGGTCGCGGATCAGGGGAGGGTTTTTCCGCGAAACGTCTGCTCGAAGCGGCGCAGGATCTGGTTGGAGCGCGCCACAGCATCATTGAGGCCAACCTCGACCGTTTTCTGCCCGTTCATGATGGCTTCGAGCTCGGAGCGAACCTCCGACCGGATCGAGGTGAAGTTGCCGAGCCGGATGCCGCCGGTGTTGCGGGTCGGCGGGGTGAAGGTCAGCGACTGCATGGCGATCTCCCGCCCGCGGAACTTCGGCTGCGCGTAGAAGCCTTCGTCGCGCATCTGGTTGAAGGCCGGGCTGGTGATCGGGATGTAGCCGGTCACGTTCGGCATCCATTTCACTTCGGCGGGCGTCAGCACGAAATCGAGGAACGCGGCGGCGGCTTCATATTCCTCTTTCGACTTGTTGGCCATGACCCAGAGGGATGCCCCGCCCACCAGCGAGTTGTGGCGTGTGAACCCCTCATAGGTCGGGATCATCGCAACTGACCAGTCGAGGCCCTGCCGGGCTGTGTCGCCAATCACGCCGTGGTTGGCGATCGACGACAGCATGGAGGCACAGGTGCCATCGGCAAACGCCTGGACGATGGTCTTGCCGGTCTGCGCGGTCTGCACACGGGCGAGGCCCTCGTCCTGCCACTTCTTCAGATTGGTGACATGACGCGGGAACAGGCCCTGGTTGATGATGAGTTCGGCATTCAGGCCCTCATAGCCGTTGCCCATGGTGGCGACCGGCTGGTTGTGAATGGCGGAAAGCTGCTCCATCGACTGCCATGTATCGAAATCGAAGCCGTAGGCGCAGGTGTGACCTGCAGCCTTCAGCGCGCGCATGTCGCGCTCGAACTGCTCCCAGGTCGCTGGCGGCTCCGTCCGTCCGATCTTGGCGAACTCGGCCTTGTTCCAGTACATCACGGCGGTGGAGGAGTTGTACGGGAAGGACCACATCTCACCTTTGGAGGTGGCATAATAGGATCTGATGCCGGCGAAATAGTCGTCCCAGCGGATCTTCATGTTGAAGTCCTTGGCGAACTGCACCGCGTTGTAGGTGGCGCCGGACAGCATGAAGTTTACCGTGCCCGCGTCGTAAATCTGCACGATGGTTGGGTGCTGACGCGCGCGGAAGGCAGCGATCGTGTTCTGCTCGGCGCGGTCATAGCCACCCTGGCCGACGCAGTTCGCCTCAAACCTTGGTTGGGCCTCGTTGAAGCGCTTGCAATGCTCCGCCATGACCTCGCCGAGTTGACCGGTCAGGCCATACCAGTAATCGAATTTGATGCGGGCGGCTTGAGCCTGAGCCTGCGCAGCTCCCGCCGTGGTGGCCAGCGCCAGAAGGGCTGCCGTGATAACTCTGCTTGCCATGGTAAGACCTCGCTCGCCGGTCGATCTTGATCGGCACCGAAGACAATTAAATCGCCAGCATGACGCTATCGTTGAGGTTTTGTTGCGGAAGCAACACAGACAGATGAAGGCTTTGCGACAGCAGATCGATGGTGCCGGATGCAGCGCCATCCGCATGCAACTCCTCAGCTTCGGACCGAAGATCAAGGCATCTGAACGTGGCGCGATCCTGGCCTTTCTCGGGCATCGTCGCCCGCGCCACCGCCGCGCGCCAGTCGAAGGACAAACGCGAACCCGGCACAGGTGGTTTCAGCCCGGTTCCGGCGGAGTGACCTGCCCTGCAATAACCCGACTCAGCCTCGAACGTCTTGGTGCGTTCGAGGCTGGCAGGAAATGCCAAGAACTCTTGTCAACGGGGTTGAGACATGATCGCCGCTTCATCAAAGAGCAGACAGGGCGCTGTTGCGCTTGACATGAGGCTCTTAGGTCAGGTCGCTCTTGGCGTGCGTTTGCTTGAACTCTGGCAGACTCACGCCCACCAGATAATCGGCGAAAAAACGGAGCTTGCCTTCCAGTGAGGGCAGATGTGGGAGCATATCCTGACCAGCCTGAGCATGCTTGATCCGGTGGCGGAGATTGTTGTGGTGGAACACCGCGTGGTGCATGGCGGGCTGGCCAAGGCTTCGATCCGGTCATTGGTAGCCTTTCATCGAGAGGCCACGGCCGCTGTGCTGGCTGGCTTGCTGGCGACGGTCGGTGAGGAACGGCGATTTTGGGACATCGCCCTTGTCAAGACATCGCCCTTGTCAAGACATCGCCTTTGTCAAGACGCCGCTCCCGCGTGTGGCGCTTCGGCCCGACACCGATGCGTGATCGCAGCCTTTGGTGAAGCACTGATCGTCGCCCAACCGGTGGACACGCAGGGTAGGGGGCGAACACAGCCAAGATGGTAGCGACGTCTGCGAAATAGACTTGTTTCAATTCGCGAAGTCCAGTGTTTCAATCTGCGCCAGTATATCGTAGAAGCTCGCGCATCATGCCCATTCAATCCGCGCTCCCGCCGCTCATTCGCCGAAAAGCTGAAGCGCTCGTCGCGACGGCGTTGACCGATACGCGTGTAGTCCTGATCTCCGGACCTCGCCAGGCCGGCAAGACCACGCTTGCCCGCATGTTCGAAGACGAGAGCAGGCGTTATGTCACCCTTGACGACGAAGGAACCTTGCAGGCTGCGCGAACCGACCCTGTCAATTTCATCAGGGGCCTGAACACAGCGATCATCGACGAGGTTCAGCGTGCGCCACAATTGATCCTCGCGATCAAGGAAAGCGTCGACCGCAATCAGGCCGCCGGCCGCTTCCTCCTGACGGGGTCAGCCAATCTGTCCACCTTGCCCACCGTGGCGGATTCGCTGGCCGGCAGAATGGAGGTGATTTCGCTGCTGCCGTTTTCGCAAAGTGAGTTGCAGGAAACCTCCGGCACCTTTCTTGACCGCATCTTTGCAGGGGAGGGCCCGGATTTTTCCGCGCCGACGACAGTCGGCGAGGACCTCGTGGCATTGGTTCTCCAAGGTGGATATCCGGCTGCAGTCCAGCGATCATCGGAGGCCAGACGCCAGAGCTGGCTCACGCAATACGCCCGGCTGGTGCTGGATCGGGACGTGCGAGACATCGCCCGCGTCGAGCAGCTGGACCGCTTGCCGGTCTTCTTCAATGTCCTCGCTGAACATGCCGGACAACTCATCAACCAGTCTGCGATCGGCGCGGCCCTCGGCCTTTCGCATGTGACAAGCCAACGCTACATCGGCGTTCTCGAGCGGCTTTTCCTGCTGCTGCGCCTGCAGCCCTGGTACACCAA
>JANMHN010000136.1:0-1594 GCA_031375185.1 Allobosea sp.
TGAGGAACAGCGTACAGGCAGCGCTCGGCTCCATGACGCTTCTGTCTCCCGATCCCGTGCAGCGGTTGCGCGCGGCAGAGGCGGTGTTCAAATCCCGCGATCCGGCGGCCTTGCCCATCATCGAGGCGGCGCTGCCGAAAGAAACCAATCCGCGTGTCAGAAAGGCCTTCGAGGAGGCACGTGCCGCGATCATCCTGTCCACGGCTGCCGCGCCGGAGGTGGACAGGATTGCCGCCGCGAGGCGGATCGCACAAGCAAGAGACAACGATGCCATCTCGCTGCTGCGCCAGTTCTCGCCACAAACCACGGGAGGCCTCAAGGCCGTCATCGACCAGGGCATTACCACCATCGAGCAGGCGCAACGTATCCGTGCCTGGTTCCAGACCGTCTGGTTCGGCATCTCGCTGGGGTCCGTGCTGCTCCTTGCCGCCATCGGCCTTGCCATCACCTTCGGGGTCATGGGCGTCATCAACATGGCCCATGGCGAAATGGTGATGATCGGTGCCTACGTGACCTTTGTGGTGCAGGAGATGTTCAGGAGCCATGCGCCTCACCTGCTCGACTGGTCATTGCCGATTGCCATTCCCCTCGCCTTCCTAACGTCCGGGCTGATCGGCGTCGCCATCGAGCGCGGCGTGATCCGTTTCCTCTATGGCCGCCCGCTGGAGACCCTGCTGGCCACCTTCGGCATCAGCCTGATGCTGCAGCAGGCGATCCGCACCTGGTTCGGGCCGACCAACCGCGAGGTCAGCGCCCCAAGCTACATGGCGGGATCGTTCGATATCCTAGGGCTGCAGATCACCTATGGGCGGCTCTGGATCGTTGTGTTCACGCTCGTGGTGTTCGCCGCCCTGCTGCTGATCCTGAAAGCGACGCCGCTGGGCCTGCAGATGCGCGCCGTGACCCAGAACCGCCGCATGGCCAGCGCCATGGGCATCCGCACCCGTTTCGTCGACGCGATGACCTTCGGGCTTGGCTCCGGCATTGCCGGGATCGCCGGTGTTGCCCTCAGCCAGATCGACAATGTCTCGCCCAATCTGGGCCAGAGCTACATCATCGACAGCTTCATGGTTGTGGTGTTCGGCGGCGTCGGCAATCTGTGGGGCACGCTGGTGGCGGCCTTCACACTGGGCATCGCCAACAAACTGCTCGAGCCGTTCGCCGGTGCCGTGCTCGGCAAGATCGTGATCCTGATCCTGCTGATCCTGTTCATCCAGAAGCGCCCGCGCGGCCTGTTCGCGCTCAAGGGCAGGGCGGTGGAGCAGTGAGTCAAAACGTGAACCGTCGTCATTCCGGGGATCGCCGCAGGCGAGAGCCCGGAACCCATCAACCAGCCTCCGCATGCCTGACGCCGGACACGGGTTTCTGCGTCGTTGCAAGCCTTCCGGAACATACGCCGATGGTTTCCGGGCTCGCCGCCCTGCGGCGCCCCGGAATGACGGCAGGCACGCGCCCATGCTGACCACGCGCTTCATGACCATGATCGAAGGGCGCGGGCTGGTGTTCCTCGCCATTCTCGCCGCTGTCGGCGTGATGGTTCCCGTCTGCAACCTCTATGTGCCACAAGGCTCGGTGTTCCACATCTCCACCGGCT
>JANMHN010000235.1:0-2256 GCA_031375185.1 Allobosea sp.
GCGCCATCTGCTCAAGCACAAGCGCAAGTTCTGCCCGGATGCCATCACCCCTGGCGAACGCCGCGTGCTGCGAGCCAAGAGCCTGCCCTCCCGCATCTGGCTGATGACCGGCAAGAAAGTATACAAACTGATCACGCGCGATCTTCTCGGGGTTCGCGACCGTGAAGGCGGCGGTCTGAGGCTGCATCGCGAGGCACCTCGCCTTGAGCAGATCACCGCCGGCTTGCCCGGTGTCAGCGCGGCAGCCATCGTCGGCTATCCTTATCGCCGCAAAGGCGTCGGGCTGTATGCCTTTGTCGAAAGCAGCACGGCCAGCAGTGCGCAGATCATCCATGGCCTGAGAATGCTGGACCAGGGTGAGCCGCCTGAACTCGTGCAGGTCGTGGCCAGATTACCGCGCCGGATGGATGGCTCCGTGATGACCGACATCCTCTCGCTGATCGCCACAAACCAGATCGACCTGCTCGCACCACTTGTTGCCTCAACCCCAGACCAAAAGCCTGTGATCGACGCGATCATCGAAGGCCGCCTCAATGTGACGGACAGGTCGATCAAGGGCGTCTGACGCTCGCGATCATCGTCAAGAATTGCAGACTGCCTTCGCCAAAATCCGGTCCCTGCCTCTCCCCGCAAAGCCCTCTCGGTTGCGCCCATGCGCATTCAGGCCTATGTCCCGGCTCATGAGTCACAAGCAAGCTATCCATGTCATCGGCGGTGGTTTGGCCGGGTCTGAAGCGGCCTGGCAGATCGCCGAGGCCGGTGTGCCCGTGGTGCTGCACGAGATGCGGCCGGAACGTGGCACGGATGCCCACAAGACAGATGGCCTGGCTGAACTGGTCTGCTCCAACTCGTTCCGCTCGGATGACAATTCCACCAATGCCGTGGGGCAGCTTCATTGGGAAATGCGCCATCTCGGTTCATTGATCATCGCCAAGGGCGACGCAAACCAGGTGCCCGCCGGCGGCGCGCTGGCGGTGGACCGTGATGGCTTTTCAACTGCCGTGACTGCCGCACTGGAGGCTCACCCCCTGGTCAGCATCGACCGGCGCGAGGTGGCAGGATTGCCGCCGCCTGACTGGCACTCCGTCATCGTCGCGACCGGGCCGCTCACCTCGCCCGCAATGGCAGCGGCCATTGCAGGATTGACCGGAGAGACCGAACTTGCCTTCTTCGATGCCATCGCCCCCATCGTCTACCGCGAGAGCATCGACATGGACGTGGCCTGGTTCCAGTCGCGCTATGACAAGGCCGGGCCAGGGGGGACCGGTGCCGACTACCTCAACTGTCCGATGGACAAGGACCAGTACGAGGCATTTGTCGACGCCTTGATCGGCGGCGACAAGACTGACTTCAAGCAGTGGGAGAGCACGCCTTATTTCGATGGCTGCCTGCCCATCGAAATCATGGCCGAGCGAGGGCGCGAAACGCTGCGCCACGGGCCGATGAAACCCATGGGATTGACCAATCCGCGACAGCCTGACGTCAAATCTTATGCTGTCGTGCAACTGCGCCAGGACAATGCGCTCGGCACGCTGTTCAACATGGTCGGCTTCCAGACCAAGCTCAGATATGCGGAGCAGACACGCATTCTCAGGTTGATACCGGCACTGGAGCATGCGGAATTTGCGCGCCTTGGCGGGCTTCATCGCAACACCTATCTGAACTCACCCAAGGTGCTGGACAGCCTGCTGCGTCTCAAGGCCGAACCACGCCTGCGCTTTGCAGGGCAGATCACCGGCTGTGAGGGCTATGTCGAAAGCGCGGCCATCGGCCTGATGGCTGGCCGGATGGCGGCGGCGGAATGGCACGGCAGACCGGCAGGCACGCCCCCTGCCGAAACGGCCCTGGGCGCCCTGATCAACCACATCACAGGCGGTCATATCGTGACCATCGACGAGGGTCCGCGCTCGTTCCAGCCGATGAACATCAACTTCGGCCTGTTCCCGCCCATCGGCTTTGCCATGAAGAACGAAAGCGGCAAGCGAATGCGCGGCCCGGAGAAAGCGATTGCCCGCAAGCGCGCCCTGACCGCCAGAGCCAAGGAGAGCATGGCGGCATGGGCTGGCACCAGACATGGCATGGTCGGCTGATGCGGCACCTGAATGGCGACGCTGGGCACAGCGCCACGCGCCACCAGCGATGGCCGAGCCTTCCGCGCGTTTCCGGGTCCGAGGAGCGCCAGCGGATCGGAACCCGGAATCCAGACATGACGCTGAGAGCGAAGCGAACATATGATGCGCACTTCGCGCAACACAA
>JANMHN010000238.1:0-2893 GCA_031375185.1 Allobosea sp.
GGTGTTGGGGCACCTGAAGGGCGCCGCGGGGCACCGCGCCACGCGCCACCAGCGTGGGCCGCCCCTCCCGCGGGTTCCGGGGTCTCACCCGCGGCGCTGCTGACCCCGGTAAACGCGCGGCGGATACATCATTTCTTCCGAAATCGTTTGCAGCGTTCCACCAACACAAGGCATGCGACCGTGGCCTACGCATGGCACAGGTCCGGGTGAAGCGACAAACTCTGTACTCTCTGCCTACAGAAGCTTCAGGTCGGCCGCCACCGCCTTGCCCGTGCGCTTGTCGGTGGTGATTTCAAAACTGACCTTCTCGCCATCCTTGAGCGGGCCGAGGCCCGAACGTTCCACCGCGCTGACATGGACGAACACATCCTTGCCGCCGTCATCAGGGAGAATAAACCCATACCCCTTGGTGGCATTGAACCACTTTACAGTACCAGTCATCATTCCAGGACCCTTTCAAGGTCAGGTGCTCGCCACTGAACACCTGTTCCACATGCGGCCGCCGCCGCATGCCGCGATCCCGGATTGATGATCCTTCGGGATACACTGACCCTTGTCACGTCAAGCCCAGATCGTTCCCCAAACGTAAGCGAGGGATTTGGGCACAATCAAGACTAAAGTTTAAGCGTGGAGGCCTGTGCCGCTCAGTGCATGGCGCGGCGGGCTTGACGCCACAAGATCCATTGGCGGTGCCATTGCGGAGTCTGGATCACGGTCGTGAATGGATCATAACCCGGTTTTTCCATCGCATTGAGATAGGTTCCCGCGAGCGAGACCGGCAGGAATGCAGGTGCGATGGCAGGGATGATCGAGGCCCGCAGGTCACGGGTTTTGTCAAGATGGTGCCGGGCCAATTGTCGCATGTCCCTGATGGCAGACATCACGCCAGGCCCGCCTCGCCCCGAGGCAACATCATCTCGCGTCGCGCCATACTGCAGCAGATATTCTTTCGGCACGTAAACCTGGCCGTGCATGGCGTGCCACGGAAACGCGCGCAACAGGCCCGTGACCGCATAGGCCACTCCGGCATGGCCCGCAGCTTCGGCACCGCCCGGATCCTCGCCATTTGCAAGGATCAGGCTGCCGAGCCTGATGATGGCCGATGATGTTTCCCCGCAATAACCTTCCAGGTCGGCCACAGTGGGCATGGGATCGTCGTACAGATCAAAAATACGGGCATCGATCAGCGCGATCAGCGGTTCGACAGGCAAGCGGAAGGTCTTGATGGTGGTGATCAAGGCGGCGGCAACCGGGTTGGAGAGCGTGTCGCCCCGCGCCTCACCTGCCAGCGCATCACGCCACCATTGCAGCCGGACCTCGCCCGGAAGCGGATCGGACACAACCTCCCGCACGCGCGAAACTTCGAAGCTGAACGCATACAATGCGAACAGATGTGGCCGCTTGTCGGCAGGCGCAAAGAGCGTGGCAAGATAACGATCCTTGTCGACATCGCGGACAAGAGCCTCGCAATAGCGATAGGCACCATCAAGCTCGCGGGGCGGTTCGGAACTGTCCGGTTGCGTCTGCAGTGACATCGTTTGTTTTCAGGTCCGATTGCGCGGGAGACGAACTGCTTCAGAAGATATGGACCGGGTCATCAAGACGTCAATCGGTCAATCAACAGCAATCAGGGCTGCAGCAATCTTCCGCCCCTCGGCCACCAGAATGTTGTAGGTGCGCGCGGCAGGAGGTGTCGTCATCGGCTCGATGCCGATCTTCAATTCACGGAAGCGCCAGCGCAAGGCCTCTGGAAGCGGGCGCAGATTGACGCCGGTGCCGATGAGAAGCAACTCGATGTCGCCAGCCTCGGCAAAGACATCGGCGAACTGGTTTCCGGCCCAGGCTTGGCTGTCGACCACCGCCCAGGCCTTGACCCCCGATGGCAACATCAGGATCGAGCCCTTGTGGCTCATCTCGCCAAACCGGAAGCCGCCTGCGCCATAAGCGTCGATCAGGTGACGGCCCGGGACAAAACCATCATGGATTTTGCCCATTGTCACGATTTCAGACCTTCGCTTTCGCGGGGAGTGCCTTTGTGTCCTCGTCCTTTTCGCCCTCGTCCTTCCCACCTTTGGCAGGGTCGCCGCCGCCTGTCTTGAGGCCGAGATAGATCAGGATGGGCGCTGCGATGAAGATCGACGAATAGGTACCGATGACCACACCAAACAGCATGGCCAGCGAGAATGTGCGCAGCACTTCGCCGCCGCCGATGGCCATGGCCAGCATCGCGAGAAAGGTCGTCGTCGCCGTGATGACGGTGCGCGACAGGGTCGAATTGATCGATATGTCGATCACCTCCGTCAGCCTCAGCTTCTTGTATTTGCGCAGCATTTCGCGGATGCGGTCGAACACCACAACCGTGTCGTTCAGCGAGTACCCCAGAATGGTCAAGATCACCGCCAGCGAGGTCATGTCGAAGGTCAGCTGCATCACCACGAAAAACCCGATGGTGAGGACGATGTCATGCAAGGTGGCAATCACGGCCGCGATGGCAAACTGCCACTCGAAGCGGAACCACAGATAGATCAGAACCCCCAGAATGCCGACAATGACGCCGATGGTGCCATTCTGCACAAGCTCTCCCGAGACGCGTGGACCAACCACTTCGACGCGGCGGAATTCGTAGGATTCGCCGAAGGTATCACGCAGCTTCACGATGACATTCTGCTGCGCCCTTTCCTGCTCGGCGGTCGTCGGCGCGGTCTGCAATTCAAGCCGCAGAAGCAGCTCTCGGGGAGAGCCGAATTCAGCGACCTCGACAGAGCCGAAGCCGAGGGCGTTGGCCTTGGCGCGCACATCGGCGATGTTGGCCTTGTCGCTTTTGGCCTGCAATTCGACGAGGGTGCCGCCCTTGAAATCGATGCCGAAATTCATGCCGATGGCGAAGAAGACG
>JANMHN010000239.1:0-2037 GCA_031375185.1 Allobosea sp.
CGCCGCCATTGAGGATGTCATCGCACAATCCCGGCTGGCGCTGGAGGCTGGCTGCCGGGGGCTGCTGCTGGCGCCGCCCTTCTATTTCAGAGGCGTGAGCGATGAGGCGCTGTTCGCGTTTTTCGCCCATGTGATCGAGGCCCTGGGCACGCAGGCGCGGGGCATCCTGCTCTACCATATCCCCGGCATGACGGGCGTACACCTGTCCATTGCCCTGACGCAGCGCCTGAGCGAGGCCTTTCCCGGCGTGATCATCGGCCTCAAGGACAGCCATGGCGACTGGGCCGCGACCGAGCGGCGCCTGACGGAATTGCCTGGCCTGCAGATCCTTGTCGGCGACGAGCGCCAGCTGTCCCGCGCCGTGCGGAAAGGTGGCGCGGGCTCGATCTGCGGCCTTGCCAATGTCACGCCCGACCTGCTGAGGCCGCTGGCCTGGAACGGCGTGGAAGACGACCGCGTCAACCAGATGGTGACGGCCATCTTGGGCCACTCCTTCATGCCTGCCATCAAGGCGCTGATCGCGGCACGGCTGGATGATCCGGCCTGGAGGATGATGCGCGCGCCACTTGATCCGATCAACGCGGAAGACGCGGCAGCGCTTCACGACGCCATTCAGGGCATCAGGGCGGCACCCGGCCCAATTTCAGGCAATCTTCAATGACCACCGACAACGGCAAACTGCGCGACCGCGCCTATGACAGCTTCACCCGGCACCTGCTTTCGCGCGAGATCAGTCCGGGGCAGTTCGTCTCGCAGCGCGAACTTGTCGAATTGACCGGCTTTCCGCTGGGAGCCATTCGCGAACTGATCCCCAGGCTGGAGACAGAAGGCCTGATTGTCACCGTCCCGCAGCGCGGCATGCAGGTGGCCCATGTTGATGTGAACCTGATCCGCAACGCCTTCCAGTTCAGGCTGTTTCTGGAACGCGAAGCGGTGATGCACTACACGGCGAGTGCGACAGACTCCGCTGTCGCACAGCAGCGTTCCGCGCATGAGGACATCCTGCAGCGGGCGTCGGGCGGAATCAGCGACACATTGATTGAAACCGCGCAAGCGGTCGATCTGGCCTTCCACGAGGCGATCATCACCCATCTGGGCAACGAGATCATCGCGCAGGCCTACCGGGTCAACTGGATCAAGATCAGGCTGATCAGGCACCATGAAACCGGATTGCTGCCCGAACTGCTCGAGCCGGTCATGCAGCAGCATCTGGCCGTGATCGCGGCCATCGAAGCGCGCGACGCAGAGAAAGCCCGCGCCGAGATGACCCTTCACATCATGGGCTCGCAGCAGCGGGCGCTCAAGCTCAGGTAATCAGCCAGACTTCCTGTTCTGCCGGTTGGCGATCAGGTCATCGACCACGGCAGGATCGGCGAGGGTCGAAATGTCGCCGAGTGCGCCGAATTCGTCCTCGGCGATCTTGCGCAGGATGCGGCGCATGATCTTGCCCGAACGGGTCTTGGGCAGGCCCGGCGCGAACTGGATCAGGTCAGGCGTGGCGATGGGGCCGATCTCCTTGCGGACCCAGCTGACCAGCTCCTTGCGCAGGTCGGCATCGACCACCTGCCCGCCCATCAGCGTGACATAGGCATAGATGCCCTGCCCCTTGATGTCGTGCGGATAACCGACGACGGCAGCCTCGGACACCTTCGGGTGAGCCACCAGAGCGCTTTCGACCTCAGCCGTGCCCATGCGGTGCCCGGACACATTGATCACGTCATCGACACGGCCGGTGATCCAGTAATAGCCATCCGCATCGCGGCGGCAGCCATCGCCCGTGAAATAGGTGTTCGGGTAGGTGGCGAAATAGGTGTCCATGAAGCGGGCATGGTCGCCATGGACCGTGCGCATCTGGCCCGGCCATGAATCCGTGATCACGAGGTTGCCCTCGCAGGCACCCGTCTGGATCTTGCCTTCCGCATCGACGATCTCGGGCTTGATGCCGAAGAAGGGCCGCGTGGCCGAGCCTGGCTTCTGGGCTATGGCGCCGGGCAGCGGCGTGATCAGGATGCCGCCGGTCTCGGTCTGCCACCAGGT
>JANMHN010000266.1:0-14862 GCA_031375185.1 Allobosea sp.
GCACGGCGGGCGCATAACGAAGGAGAGCCACAATGCGTCACGGATTTCGCGGTCGTCGTTTCAACCGCACCACTGAACACCGCAAGGCCATGTTCGCGAACATGTGCAACGCCCTGATCAAGCATGAGCAGATCGTCACGACCCTGCCCAAGGCCAAGGATCTTCGCCCGGTGATCGAGAAGCTGATCACTCTTGGCAAGCGCGGCGATCTTCATGCCCGCAGGCAGGTGATCGCGCAGATCAAGGATGTCGCGATGGCCAAGAAGCTGTTTGACGTCATCGGTCCACGCTACAAGGAGCGCAATGGCGGCTACACCCGTGTGCTCAAGGCCGGCTTCCGCTACGGCGACAATGCGCCGCTCGCCGTCATTGAGATGGTGGACCGTGACGTGACCGCGCGCGGCAAGGATTCAGGCCCGACGATGAAGGAAGACAGCGCGGAAGCGGCCTGATCTCCGAATTTTGCAGAATCGCACAGACAAGGCGGCTTGCAGGAGCCGCCTTTGTCATGCGGTCAGGTCAGCTTGCAAGCTCTGCGTTCCGCCTAGCAGATATGTTCGACAACATCACGAGAAACGTCTTCAGTGCGCCGGATGATGATTGTGCAAAGCTGGTGTGTGTGGCCAAGCCCGCAAAGTTCAATGCCGTGTTGATGAGCTCAGGTGCAAGCGAGCAGCCCATGCTCCAGTCGAGGAACATCCTTTCCTCGATCTCGGATTGTTCCAGGACCATCATCCTGTCGTTTCGCGTGTCAAGGCTGATTTTTCGCAAGACATCCTTTAGCGAACCCGGATCTCCCTCGAGAATCTGCAGAAACTGACCATCGACGAGGGTCAGATATCCGGTCAGGCCATGTTGTTCGTTGAATCTGCGCGCGCTGGCCAGGATGTCGACTATCGTGGCAAGGCGGCTGACCGGTTCGGTCGGCAGCACGGCCTGGCTCGTGTACAATGCCTGTTGAAGAATCATACAAGCACGCTTGATGGATACCCCGGATACGTCAAGCAAATGTCTTCAATTTCTGCGCGTAGAGGAACGTGCGCGCACGTCCGCCGCGCATTGGATGGCGCAAACAGGATGTGTTCAGCGGTCTTGCCAAAAAAGGCAGGTCGCAACAGATGTCGTTCGCAGTCATCGTCTTGTGCGGAAAGACTGATGGAATACGTCTTTTAACATCACTGCAACGCCGCACGTCGTCAGTTTTTCAAAATCTGGCGAAATCACACCCTGACCGAAAACCATTGCTGCCATTGCGCCGCAGGATTTGCCTTTTTCCCGCACGACGGGATTTGCGAGCCGATGATCGATGCCGATCCGCAGCATGATGCCCAAGAGCACAGCGCTGTCGCCTTTGAGAATCCGGATGAACGGGTTGCCGACCAATGCAAGATAACCATTGACCTGATTTGGATTGTTGTGCCGTCTGGCCCGCGAGAGGATACTGCAGAGCTGAACAAGCCGCTCAGCCGGTTCATCGGGCAGACGCGCATCGCTTGCATAAAGGATGAAATGCCTGCTCATTTTATTCGGATATCTGAACCACCACCATCTTCGAACAGCCTGCATCCGCTGTGATGGGGACTGTGCAACATGCCGTGTTTGCGCCATGCAGACATGCGCATTATCTGCATTTCATGATCTGAAGCAGGAGCTTGCCTTTGACAACCGAACCCTCCGTCTTGATGTGGCCAAGGCTTTGCCGGCAGTGCAGGGCCGTTGCGCTTCTGGCGACATTGATGGTCGTCACAGTTTTTGCCACGCCCGTTCCGGCGCAGGTGCGTGTGGCACCGGAAGCGCGCCAGCAGATCACGCTGTCCTTTGCGCCGGTGGTGCAGAAGACCACGCCTGCGGTGGTCAACGTCTACGGGCTCAGGCAGGAGCGGCGCGCCTCCAACCCGTTCATGGATGATCCGTTCTTCCGGCGCTTCTTTGGCGATGGCGGTTTTGGCGTGCCGCGCGAAAGGGCGCAGCAATCGCTGGGTTCTGGCGTGATCGTCGATGCAGCTGCCGGGCTTGTTGTCACCAACCATCATGTCATTGAGGGCATGACCGAGGTGAAGGTCGCCCTTGCCGACAAGCGCGAGGTGGAAGCCGAGATCGTGCTGCGTGACCCGCGTACAGACCTGGCCGTGCTCAAGCTCAAGACGACAAGCGGGCTCTCATCCGCGTTGGAGATCGGCAATTCGGATGATTTGCAGGTAGGGGATCTTGTGCTGGCCATCGGCAATCCGTTCGGGGTCGGCCAGACGGTGACGCAGGGCATCGTCTCGGCCCTTGCGCGCACGCAGGTGGGCATCGCCGACTTCCAGTCCTTCATCCAGACAGATGCAGCCATCAATCCCGGCAATTCGGGCGGCGCGCTGGTGGACATGCAGGGCCGATTGATTGGCATCAACACGGCCATCTTTTCCAAGACTGGTGCCAGCCACGGCATCGGCTTTGCAATCCCGGCCACCATGGTGCGGATCGTGGTGGAATCCGCCAGGGCCGGAAGCGCCTCGGTGCGACGGCCATGGTTTGGTGCGCGCCTGCAAGGTGTGACGCCGGACATCGCCGAAGGGCTGGGGCTTGACCGGCCAACCGGCGTGATGGTGGCCGCTGTGTTCGACAAGAGCCCCGCAGAGGATGCCGGCCTCAAGCGCGGCGATGTCATCCTGCAGATGGATGGCCAGCAGGTCGAAGACCCTGACAGTTTCGGCTACAGGCTGGCCACCCGCACGCTGGGCGGCACCTCTTCGCTCAGCATCATGCGTGGGAGAACCCGGCTGGTCCTGCCCGTGAAGATGATCGTGGCTCCTGAAACGCGCCCGCGCGATGCGGTAAAGGTCGGCGGGCGCGGGCCGTTCACGGGCTTGACCGTCGTCAACCTTTCACCTGCCGTTGCCGAAGAGCTGACCATCGAGGTCGGGTCAGAAGGCGTTGCGGTGCTGGATGTCGAGCCTGACAGCCCCGCCGGTCAGATCGGCTTCCAGAAGGGTGACATCCTGATCTCGATCAACCGCGACAAGATCGCGACGTCCCGCGATGTGGAGCGGCTGACGCGGGACCGGGCGCGCGGCTGGGAAATCACGCTGAGCCGCAAGGGGCAGGTGTTCACCACGGTCGTGCGCGGGTGAGCGACCTGTTCTCGGCTTCGGGGCTGGACAAGGCTGGCCCGCGCCCGCTGGCAGACAGGTTGCGGCCTGTGGTGCTGACGGATGTGGCCGGGCAAGATCATCTGGTCGGGCCTGACGGGGCGCTGATGCGGCTGCTGCAATCGGGCTCGATCGGCAGCCTGATTTTCTGGGGCCCGCCCGGCACGGGCAAGACAACCGTGGCGCGTTTGCTGGCGGGCGAGACGGAACTTGTGTTCGAGCAGATCAGCGCGATCTTCTCCGGCGTCGCCGATCTCAAGAAGGTGTTCGAGATGGCCCGCGCGCGCCGATTGCAGGGCCGCGGCACGCTGCTGTTCGTCGATGAGATCCATCGTTTCAACAAGGCCCAGCTCGATGCCTTCCTGCCCGTGATGGAAGACGGCACGATCACGCTGATCGGCGCTACCACCGAAAATCCCTCCTTCGCGCTGAATGCCGCGCTGCTGTCCCGCGCCCGCGTCATGGTGTTTCGTGCGCTGGATGAAGCAGCGATTTCAGCGCTTCTGGCCCGCGCAGAAGCGCTTGAAGATCGCGAGTTGCCTCTGACCGAAGGCGCGCGCGCCGCGTTCGTAGCCTTTGCCGATGGAGACGGGCGTGCGGCGCTCACGCTTGCCGAAGAACTCTGGCGGGCGGCACGGCCCGGCGAGGTGATGGACGAGGCTGCGCTCGGGGAGGCGCTGCAGCGCCGCGCGCCGATCTATGACAAGGCGGCCGATGGCCATTACAACCTGATTTCGGCGCTGCACAAGACCGTGCGGGGCTCCGATCCTGATGCGGCGCTCTACTATTTCGCACGCATGCTGGATGCCGGTGAAGATCCCCGTTTCCTGGCGCGGCGGCTGGTGAGGATGGCCGTGGAGGACATCGGCCTGGCCGATCCACAGGCTCTTGTCCATGCCCGCGCCGCCGCCGATGCGTTCGAGCAGCTTGGGTCTCCGGAGGGGGAGTTGGCGCTGGCCAATTGCGTGCTCTACCTCGCCACGGCTCCCAAATCGAATGCGGCCTACGTCGCCTACAAGGCTGCGGTGCGGACAGCCAAGGAGGCCGGTTCGCTGATGCCGCCCAAGCCGATCCTCAATGCGCCGACCAAGCTGATGAAACAGGAAGGCTACGGCGCAAGCTATGCTTATGACCATGACGAGCCGGATGCGTTTTCAGGCCAGGACTATTGGCCGGAAAAATTGGGTCGGCAACGCTTTTACGACCCACCGGACCGCGGCTTCGAACGCGAGATCCGGAAACGGCTGGACTGGTGGGCGAAGCTGAGGTCGGAGCGCGACGGGTGAAATTTGGGCGCCTTCGGCGGCATATTGTCTGGATTCCGGGTTCCATTCCGCTCACGCTACGTGGCCCCGGAAAAGCGCGGAGAGATTGGCGCGTTTCCGGGGCTCAGCAGCGAAGCGGATGAGAACCCGGAATCCAGACATTGCCTTGCGCGAAGCGCTCGTGACACCTTTCAACACTGAAGGTGACAGAAGCGCCACCCGCCTCTAAAGAACCTCGATGAACTCCTTTTTCCTCGTGTTCCTTGGCGCAGGCGTCGGCGGGCTGCTGCGGCATGGCGCGAACGTCATGTGCCTGCGCTGGTTTGGCGTCAATTTCCCATGGGGGACGCTTGTGGTGAATGTGTCCGGCTCTCTGGTCATGGGGTTTGTGGCCGGGTGGCTGGCGTTGCGCGCCGGGGCAGGATGGGCGCAGGACGCGCGGCTGTTCCTGATGACCGGGATACTGGGAGGGTACACGACCTTTTCGGCATTTTCGCTGGATGCCGCGCTGCTCTGGGAGCGGGGTGCCGTTTTGCAGGCTGGCGGCTATGTGCTGGCCTCTGTTGTTTTGTCGATTGCCGCGCTTGCCGCTGGCCTGGGTCTGGTGAGGGCTGTGTCGTGAGAAAAGGTGGCAAGGCAAGCGGCGGAGGCGCTGGCGGAGGCGGGCGCACCAGCGGCCCAAGAGGGGCTCCACCTGCATCTGGCGGGCGCGACCGTCGCGGACGCGGCGAGGACCGCGACCTGCGCAAAGAGGCGGGCCGCAAGACTGCGGTTGGCCGGGCCAAGGCGGCACGCGGCGCAAAACCCGCTTATGGCGATGAACCGCGCCGCCTTTCCAAGCCGACCGGCATGCGAACGACCGGGCCACGCCCTGCGAGGCCTTCGCAGCGTGAGGACCGCGCCCCGCGCCCGGAAGAGGGTGGCTACGATCCGCAGGCTTACAGGCCTCGCGACGAGGCGAATGCGCGGGATGAAGCTCCGATCCGCACCAAGGCGGAGGCCAGGGCCGAAGCGTCCGAAACCATCGCCACCGGTGTGCAGACCTTGATCGTGACCGATGACGAGGCTGGGATGCGGGTGGACCGTTTCCTGATCTCGCGCTTTCCGCAATTGCCGTTCAGCCACATCCAGCGCATCGCCCGCAAGGGCGAACTGCGTGTCGACATGAAGCGGGTGGACACCAATGACCGGATCGAAGCCGGGCAGAAGGTGCGCGTGCCGCCACTGAAGCTTGTCGCAGAGGGGCAGCGCCCGCGCGGACAGCAGTTCAAGGAAGGCGACGTGCGCGCCTTCCTCAAATCCATCACGCTCTATGAAGATGCCGATGTGCTGGTGATCGACAAGCCCGCAGGCCTTGCGGTGCAGGGCGGGAGCGGCACCACACGGCATGTCGACGGCATGCTCATGGCGCTGGCTGAGGATGAGGTCACGCGGCCACGGCTGGTTCACCGGCTGGACAAGGACACTGCGGGCTGCCTTGTGATCGCCAAGACGCGCTTTGCCGCCACCACGCTGGCCAAGACGTTCCGGACACGCTCGGCGCGGAAAATCTACTGGGCGCTCGTGTACCTGGTGCCCCGCGTCAAGCAGGGCCGGATCTCCACCTATCTGGCGCGTGAAGCGCAGGTGGATGGCGACAGCCGCATGAAGGTCGCGCAGCATGGCGACGAAGGTGCGCAGCATGCGGTGACCTACTATGCCACGGTGGAGACAGCGGCGCAGAAGGTGGCATGGCTGTCGCTGAAGCCCGTGACCGGGCGCACGCACCAGTTGCGCGCGCATGCCGCCCATATCGGGCATCCGATCATCGGCGATCCGAAGTATTTCGACCGTCACAATGCGGAAATTCCGGGCGGCATCCAGAACCGGCTGCACCTGCTGGCGCGGCGCATCGTGCTGCCGCACCCGCGCGGGCAGGGCGTGATCGACGTCACCGCACCGCTTCCGGACCACATGAAGCAGAGCTGGAATCTGCTCGGGTTTGACTCATCCCCCTATGACCCGATCGTCGAAGCGCCGGACGAGTGAACGCACGTGAGCACTGACCTCATCCTGTTCGATATCGACGGTACGCTGCTCGATTCCGGCAACATCATCATCGGTGCGCAGGAGCGCACGGCCAGCGAACTTGGCCTTGTTCATCCCAGCCGCGAGGCGGGCTTCGGCGTGGTCGGCATGTCGCTCGATCTCGCGCTCGCGAGGTTGTTCGGCAACGCTGTGCCGGTCGATCACCTCAGTGACACTTACAAGCGCATCTTCAATGGCATGCGTGGCACGGCTGGTTTTGAAGAGCCGTTGTTCGGTGGTGTGCCGGACGTGCTGGCGGAGTTGTCAGCATGGCAGGATGCGCGCCTGGGCATTGCCACTGGCAAGACAAAACGCGGGCTTGATTATGTGGTCGAGATGTATGGCTGGCACGACATGTTCATGACCTTTCAGACTGCCGACAGCGCGCCATCAAAACCCGACCCCGGCATGATCCTCAATGCCATGGCCGATGCGGGCTCTTCGCCAGAACGCACAGTGATGATCGGGGACAGCGTGCATGACATGCGCATGGCAAAAGCTGCGGGAGTGGCGGCGATTGCCGTGTCATGGGGCTTCCAGCCGCCTGCCATGCTCGTCGAGGCAGGGGCAGGTTCTGTTGCGCTCAGCGTGGCAGAACTGCCTGTCCTGATCGCGCAAGCGCTCAAGCGACCCTTGCCGATGGCAGGTTGAGCCAGTCCCGCGCCGCAATCGCATCTTCCATGCCGATGTCGTGCCCCGGACCGGTGACATGTTCGGTGACGTCCGCTCCCGCCGCCCGCATGTTGCTGACCATGATGGCGCGGCTTTCAGGCGGTGCCAACGGATCGTTTGCGCCGCTCAGGTAGAGGATGCGTTTTCCACCAAGCTCGAGGCCGGAAACAGGCGGAATCGAGTTCATGCCCCGCATGAGCACGGCGCTGTCAAACACATGCGGATTGCGCATCAGAACGGCGGAGGCGATGTTCGCGCCGTTGGAATAGCCCACTGCGACCGGCATGGATGCAAAGCGGAACTTGACCACCGCGATCTCGATGAAACCGGCAAGCCTGTCCGCCTGCAGTGCGGCATCTTCAAGATCGAACCTGCCTTCGCCGAAGCGCTTGAACCAGCGCGTGATCGTGCCTTCCATCTGCGAGCCGCGCACACCCAGCAGGGGTGCCGTCGGTGCCATGGCACGTCCAAGCGTCATCAGGCTGCTTTCATCTCCACCCGTCCCATGCAGCAGCAGAAGCGGAGCCGCATCCGCATCCGTGCCGGGCTCGAACTGGATATGGTAGCCGTTCAATGTCTGAAGCATGTCCCACCCGGTTCCACTTCTTCGCGCACGCGGATCATGTGGCTCCGCGAGCGCTTGAAGATGTCATGATGTCACGAGGCGCTGGCTGCTGCCAGAGTGGGCAGCGCGCTTTCGATCTGCGCACGCCGAGGCTCCAGCCATGATGGCAACTGCAGCGACGAGCCGAGCGCCTCGACTGTTTCATCTGTCGTGAAGCCTGGCGCATCCGTGGCGATCTCGAAAATCACGCCGGATGGCTCCCTGAAATAGATCGATCGAAAGTAGCAACGGTCCTTTTGCTCGGTGCTCTGGATGCCCAGTTCCTTCTCAAGCGTCGTGGCCATGGCTGCCTGTGCCGCATCGTTGTCAGCCCTGAACGCGACATGATGCACAGAACCTGCCCCCATCCTGCCAGGCAAGACTTCACCCATGACACGCAGGTCCACCGCACCGCCGATGACTGGCGCGGGCCCGCCATCGCCTGCACTGTAGCGGATGAAGCTGCCATCCCGCGCCGTTTCGCGGAAGCCGAGCGCCCCGGTCAGGACAGCGCCGGTGCGATCAGACGTGGCCACCCACATGGTCACAGAGCGGATGGCGCGGATGGCATGTTCGGCACCAACGCCGTCTCCGGTCCAGGACGGAAGGTCGCTGGCTTCAGCGAGAGCGACCAGCGCCAGCCGCGTGCCGTCACGGTCCTGGAATGGCAGCATGGTTTCGCCAAAGCGCTTTTCGGGTGTCGTGAAACTGACGCCGTATGCGATGAAGCGCTCTGTCCAGTAGCCGATGCTGGCTTCGGGAACAGCGAACACCGTTTCGCCGACCTGCCCGATGCCGACACGGCCGGGTGCAGCGCCCGCATGTGGAAAGAAGGTCAGGATCGAGCCGGGACTGCCTCCCTCATCGCCGAAATACAGGTGGTGGGTGCCGGGATCGTCGAAATTCACGGTCTGCTTGATCAGCCGAAGACCGAGGACATCACGGTAAAAGGCGAGGTTGCCAGCGGCATCGCTTGCAATGGCGGTGACATGGTGAATGCCGGTCATGGCGTATCTCCAAGGGTTGTGGAGGGCAAGGATTCTGCCCTGTTTTGATCGTCAGATGGTGAGATGGGCCGTTCTTGTCAAAATGAAAAGGTTAGCAAATTCCTGCTTGCAAAACCGCAAGGTAAAGTCATCGTAAAGGTTACAACTGCGAAACCACGTTTGGTTCCAAGTGTTTAAGGTGAATAGAATTTCAGATTTGCGAATTAACCAATTAGGCACCCGGTATAACCATGTTGGATTCACAAACAGGGACAAGCGGCACAATAAAACGCTGCAAGGGGTTGAGCAATGATTGTTAATGAACTTCGTGATTTCGTTGAACAAATCCTCGAAACTCATCAGATCTGCGATGCTGATGTTCATCGGCTGGCACGGACTATTCTTCCCCATGGTGCCATTTCGCATGAGGTCATCGACGTTCTGGTGGCACTCGACCGCGCTGTTGCAACGCCGAATGCCAACTGGGCCGAGTTTCTGGTGGCAACGACAGTGGATTACGTGGTCTGGACCAGCCGCCCGACCGGGATCATCAGCCGGGATCTGGCCCAATGGCTGATCACGACCTTGTCGATCGGGGAAGGCCCGACCGAAACTGCGATGCGGATTGCCTTTGAGGTGGTGCGCGAGGCTGACCGCTGCGACGAGATGCTGATCAGTTTTGCCATGGGCAAGGGCAGCCTGAAGGCGCGCCAGGATCTGTCCCGCAGTAACATGGCTTTGCTGGCTTCCTGAACGGGCGTTTCGAGACCCTTCGTTTCAAGAACAAAGCTGGCTTGACCTGCCGTCTGTGCAGCAATGCGCAGGCGGCATTCATGCGTTTGAGCCTGCTTCAAGACCTTTGGAGAAGTGGACGAGCAGGTCGCGCTACCGTAAAGCCCCGGATAACAAACACATGACATAACACTCCGGGCGGAACGCATGTTCACAAAGATCCTGATCGCCAACCGTGGCGAAATTGCCTGCCGTGTGATCAAGACGGCGCGCCGGATGGGCATCAAGACGGTTGCGGTCTTTTCGGATGCCGACCGTGATGCCCTGCATGTTTCGATGGCTGACGAGGCCGTGCATATTGGACCTGCACCCGCAGCCGCGAGCTATCTGGTCATCGACAAGATCATCGCGGCCTGCCGCCAGACCGGCGCCGAGGCTGTGCATCCGGGCTATGGCTTCTTGTCGGAACGGGAAGCCTTCGCCCTGGCGCTCAGGGAGGCCGGCATTGTCTTCATCGGCCCCAATCCGCACGCCATTGCGGCGATGGGCGACAAAATCGAGAGCAAGAAGGCTGCGGCTGCGGCAGGCGTGTCCACCGTGCCCGGCTATCTTGGCGTGATCGAGGACGCTGTCCACGCCACAAGGATCGCTGACGAGATCGGTTATCCGGTGATGTTGAAGGCGTCGGCAGGCGGTGGCGGCAAGGGCATGCGGATCGCGTGGAGCGCATCCGAGGTCAAGGAAGGTTTCGAGCGCTCGAAATCGGAGGCCAAGTCGTCCTTCGGCGATGACCGGATGTTCGTCGAGAAGTTCATCGTCAACCCGCGCCATATCGAAATCCAGGTGCTCGGCGACAAGCATGGCAATGTCATCCATCTGGGCGAGCGCGAATGCTCGGTGCAGCGGCGCAACCAGAAGGTGATCGAGGAGGCGCCCTCGCCACTGCTCAACGAGGCCACGCGCAGACACATGGGCGAGCAGGCCGTCGCGCTGGCAAGGGCGGTGAATTACGACAGCGCAGGCACGGTCGAGTTCGTGGCCGGTCAGGACCGTTCCTTCTTTTTCCTTGAAATGAACACGCGGCTTCAGGTCGAGCATCCCGTCACCGAGATGATCACGGGCGTCGACCTGGTCGAGGAGATGATCCGCGTGGCCTTTGGCGAGCGGCTGCGCCTTGGGCAAGGCGACGTGAAGCTGAACGGCTGGGCTGTGGAAAGCCGCATCTATGCCGAAGACCCGACCCGCAATTTCCTGCCGTCCACCGGCCGGCTTGTGACCTATCGTCCGCCTGCCGAAGGGCAAGATGGCACAGCCATCGTGCGCAACGACACCGGCGTGTTCGAGGGCGGCGAAATCCCGATCCATTATGACCCGATGATTGCCAAGCTGGTGACATGGGCGCCGACGCGCCTTGATGCCATCGACGCGCAGGCGCGCGCGCTTGATGCCTTTGCCATTGACGGCATCCGTCACAACATCCCGTTTCTGGCAACGATGATGGGGCAGGAGCGCTGGCGCTCGGGCGATCTTTCCACCGGCTACATCACGGAGGAGTTTCCGACCGGCTTCGCGCTCAAGCCGCCGGTTGGCGACGCGGCACGCCATATGGCGATCGTCGCGTTTGCCATCGATCATGTCCAGAACCTGCGCAAGCGTGCGATCTCCGATCAGATGGAGGGCTGGCGCACCGTGTCGTTCGATGCCGAACGGGTCGTGCTGGTGGGCGATGCCCGTTTCGAGGCCCATGTGGGGGGAGCGCTTGATTGCATCACCATGGCCTTCGCAGGCGAAACCGCAGTGCGGATCGTGTCCGGCTGGCGACCGGGACAGCCGGTCTGGCGCGGCACTGTCGATGGCCAGACAATCGTCATGCAGGTGCGCCCCATACAGAATGGTGTAACGCTGGCCCATGCAGGCGCTCAGGCCGCGCTCAAGGTCTACACCCACCGCGAGGCTGAACTGAGCGCCAAAATGCCGGCGAAGATCGTTGCCGACAGCGGCAAACTGCTGCTGTGTCCGATGCCGGGTCTGGTCAAGGCGATTTCCGTCAGCATCGGGCAGGAGGTCAAGACCGGCGAAATGTTGTGCATCGTCGAGGCCATGAAGATGGAAAACGTGCTGCGGGCGGAGAAAGATGCGGTCGTCACCAAGCTCAACGCAAAAGAGGGCGACAGCCTTGCCGTTGATGCCGTGATCATGGAATTTGCTTAAATCATACTCTGGAGCATTGCCAATGCACAAAACCGGTGCCCACGTTTGTGCGCAATGCTGTTAACGGAGAGCCGCGATGCCGCTTTACTTCGCCTATGGTGCCAACATGGACATTGCGGCCATGGCGATGCGCTGTCCGGGCGCGAAGCCGCTTGGTGTCGCGCGGCTGCCACGGCACCGGTTCATCGTCACAACCGATGGCTATGCTTCGGTCGTGCGGGATCCGCGAACCGAGGTTCATGGCGTGCTGTGGGATCTGGCGCTGTCGCATGTGCGGGTGCTGGATAAGTTCGAGGACGTTGATCGGGGCCTTTATACCAAGATCATGCAGCCGGTGATCGCAGCGGGCGGGCCGCGCAGGGCGCTGGTTTATGTCGCTGCGTCATCGACCGTCGGTGTGCCGCGCACCGGCTATCTTGAAAGCGTCATCGCCAGCGCCGAAAGCTGGATTCTGCCAAGGGCTTACGTCCAGGAGATGAAGCGGTTCCTGCGCTCCGGGCCGGGCCTGAATGGCGCCGCGATGCCACTGGCAGGGCCTGATCCGAAGGTGCAGCCGCGCGCCGCTGCCCCGAGTTCGACCGTCGGCACGGCTGCGCGCCTCGGATGCGTGGGGGTGGGAGCCGTAGATCAGCCTTTGGCGTAGAGCGCCACCAGCCTGACCACTGCGACGATGGCGAAGGCCGTGATGACCATGGCGAGGAACCTGTGCCGCGTGGTCCGGTCTGGAAAATAGGGCGCGAGTTTGCGCGAGATGAACTTGCGGAACAGCCAAAGGGTGACCGCCGTTCCCGTGAGAAACCATGTCAACGGATCATGCCCTGCTGTTGGCTGGATCGGCAGATTCGACAGGCGCACCGGCTTTTTTCCACGCGCCGAAACCTCCGGCAATGTGTGCGACCGGCTTCAGGCCCATGTCCTGCGCCGTCTTCGCCGCCAGTGCCGAGCGCCATCCGCCCGCGCAGAAAAACACGAACTGCTTGTCTTGCTGGAAAACGGGCTTGGCATAGGGGCTTTCGGGGTCGATCCAGAACTCCAGCATGCCGCGCGGGCAATGGAATGCGCCCGGCAACTTTCCCTCGCGTTCAAGCTCGCGTGGATCACGCAGATCGACGAATACGACATCCTCATGGCCGACAAGCGCTGCCGCTTCGGCTATATCGAGCGTGCTGATCGTCGCTTCCGCCTCTGCCACAAGGGCCTTGTAGCCTTTGGTGATGGTCTGTGGCATCGGCTTCTCCCTTGTTGTGGCGACAGTGCCGCCTTGGCATGACGAGGTCAACGCCGCAGGTGATCATGAGGTGATCAGGGTTGCGCAGTCGCACCGCTGCATCGCATTGTGGTGCAGGGAGGATCGGATTTGAACGGATTGGGGGCCTTTGACCTTGTGGCGCTGCTGTTCTTCATCAGCGCCTGGCTCGGCTATCATGTGGCCGTCGAGCGCGGGCCGCGTGCCCCGCACAGCCTGACGACGCAGATGAATGCGCGGCGACGGCGCTGGTTCGAACAGGCGCTCTGCCGCGACAACCGCATCATCGACGCGCAGGTGCTGGGCAGCTTGCAGAACGGCACGGCTTTCTTTGCCTCGACCTCGCTGCTGGCCGTGGGCGGCGCGATTTCGCTGATGGGTGTGACCGACCAGGTCGTTCAGGTCACGAGCGACCTGCCATTTGTCACCCCTACGACCCGCGCCATCTGGGAGGTCAAGGTCATCGGGCTTGCGGTGATCTTTGCCTATGCGTTCTTCAAGTTTGCCTGGAGTTACAGGCTCTTCAACTACAACGCCATCCTGCTGGGGGCCTTGCCGCTGGCGTCACATGCTGAGGCGCCCGCGAGCAAGCAGGCGCTCGACGAATGCGTAGGGATGAACATCGTTGCCGGGCGGCACTTCAACCGCGGGCAGCGCGCCTTCTTTTTCGCGCTGGCCTATCTGGGCTGGTTCGTGGGACCGGCCGCGCTCGCCATCTTCACGGCATCCGTGCTTCTGGTGATGTGGCGGCGGCAATACGGTTCGGATTCGCTGGCGGCGCTCGGCAACAAGGCAACATCACCATGACGGACGCAGATCATTCCCTCCACGACCAGATCGAGGCTGTCATCCTGCGGCTTGTGGCCCTGCGCGGGGAGGGCAAGACGATCTGCCCCTCCGAGGCGGCAAGAGAACTTGGTGGCCCTCATCCCGATGGCTGGGGGCCCTTGATGCAGCCTGTGCGGAAGGCCGCCATCCGGCTGAAGGGGCGGGGCGAACTCTCCATCCTGCGCAAGGGGCGCGTTGTGGAGAGTGACGATTTCAAGGGTGTATCGCCTGAGCCTGCCGAGAAAGGCTTGAAGCCCAGAGCATGCTGCGAAAAAGTGGCAACGGTTTTTCGCTTGAAGCATGCTCTCAGTTATGATGATCGAGGATCATGCTCGCGTCTTGCGCCTCATGGCCCTGGCAGCAGCGCATCGGTGTAGCCTGCGAGACGATAAGCGATGAGGCCGATCCATTCCTTCACAACGGAATCTGTCAGTTCGAGACCATGCGAGAAACCACGGTTGAGCTGGCGATAGTCACGGGGGGTGCCCCATGTCGAAAAGTCGACAGGATAAGGGACGACATCGATGCCTGCCCTGCGGAAGATACCGACCGAACGCGGCATGTGCCAGGCCGATGTGATGAGAAGCCATCGCTCGCCCGGCTTCTGGTTGATCAGCGGCTTGGTGAAAACGGCGTTCTCGAAGGTGTTGCGGGATTTGTCTTCCAGGATCATGCGTTTCGGGTCGATCCCGAGCGACTGATAAAAGCGGCTGGCAGCTTCCGCCTCGGTGCGCGCCTCATCGGTTCCGGCGTCCTCGACCAGCGATGAATCGCCGCCTGTAAAAACCAGTTTTGCATTTGGGTATTTCAGCGCAAGCGCTGCCGAATCCATCATCCGCGCCGCCGAGGCATTTGTGCTGGTCATGCCACGCGTCGTCGTGATGGCGCCGCCAAGCACGATGATGCCGGTGATGTCACCCGTGATCACGGCCTTGGGGAAGCGATCTTCCAATGGCCTGATCAGCCAATAGGGCAGGGGGCTCATGCCGCCCATGATGAGGCCGACAGATGCCAGCAGCGCCAGCCACCGCGCAGGACGGACAAACCGTGTGAACAACAATCCCGCACTCACTAGCGACAAAAGCACCAGTGCATTGGTGGGCTGGGCCACGAACCA
>JANMHN010000268.1:0-8788 GCA_031375185.1 Allobosea sp.
AACCCCTGCGGTGTCGATCTCGAACACCTGCTTGCCGCCCATGCGGGCCAGAATGAGCGCCTGCCGCATTTCCTCCAGCATGTTGAACGGGCAGGTGTCGGTGCCGATGCCGACATTCACCCCCGCCCGCTGATAGGCCCCCAGCGTTTCCAGCGCCATGCCCGAACGGGCAAATGTGACCGGGCAATGCGCGACAGATGTGCCGCTCGCCGCAAGCCGCGAAAGATCGTCCCGGCTGCGCTGGCGCGTCCATGAATGATGATCGAGGAAGATCGCATGGCCAAGGATCAGCCGCTCACCAAGAATGCCAAGCCCATCGAGGAACTGCACGGCGGTCTTGCCCGTTCGGCGCAAGAGTTCCTCATGCTCCGCCATGGTCTGCGCGGCGTGGATAGTCAGCGGCATGCCGCGCGCCCGTGCAGCGTCCGCAGCCTCCGCCAGCAGGTCTTCGCGCACGGTTTCGACTTGCGAGGGCGCGATGACGCCCTCCAGCCGCCCGCAGGCATGGGCGCGCGCGGCATCGGCAACCTCGAGCGCCTGCGCATAGCGTTCGCGCCCCCGCGCATCATTCCAGTCGTATTCCAGCCGGTGGCTACCGACCATGCGCCAGGCCGCCTGCCGGAAACCGGGCGCGGCATAGCCCCTGATGCCGCTGGCGGCCATCAGATCCAGCCAGCGAGGATGCCAGCTTGCAATGTCAAGCGCGGTCGTGACGCCCGAACAGAGCAACTCGCTGAGCATGACCGTCTGGCAGGCCGCCTTCGCATCATCGTCTGAATCGATCAGCGTGGCATATTCATAGAGCGCATTGCCCCACAGCGCCGCCGTTCCGACATCGTCGAAGAGGCCCTTGGCCAGCGGCTCGTCACCCGAATGGCAGTGGATGTTGACCAGACCGGGCATCACCATCAGGTGTTCGCCGGCAATCTCGCGGGAAACGGGGCCGCTCCAGCTGCCGCCCACCTGCAGGACGCCAGCGTTCGAGAAGGCCAGATCGGCATCTTCAAGATAGACATGGGAGCCTGAATGGGCATCCCAACCAACCAGCCAGCGCGCCTTTCGGACGACGGTGACACTTTGAGAGCTGTGGTCTGCAGGATTGTGATCGGTCATTTTTGCACCTTGCGACACCACAAGGGTTAAACCGGAAACAGGGCAGGCGTCACCCCCGATCTTGACACCGGACGAATGACAGCGCGGTTCAGGCCAAGCTCGCCGACCATGTCCCGACACCTGCTGTTTTTCGCAGCATTTCGCGCCGCATATCTATGCTTGCGGGCAGCGTGCATCCCTGCCTAAACTGTGAAGGACAGCGGCCATCCCGCGTCACGTCATGGGGAGAAGTCTATGAGTAACATCTCGAAGCGCTGGGGAGCATTTGGTCTCGCGGCAGCCGTGATCGGCTCGGCAGTCTCGTTTTCAGGCAGCGCCAATGCGCAAGCCACCGTCGACGCCATCAGGAAGCGTGACAAGGTCCTTTGCGGCGTCGCGCCATCCTCTGCCGGGTTCTCGTTTGCGGACAACCGCGGCATCGTGCGCGGCTTCGATGCCGACATCTGCCGCGCCGTTGCTGCAGCGATCTTCGGCACGCCGGACAAGGTGCAGTATGTGTCGCTGACCAGCCAGGTCCGGTTCCAGGCGCTGCAATCTGGCGAAGTCGACCTGCTCTCGCGGCAGTCGACCATGACCTTCACGCGCGACGTCTCGCTCGGCCTGTCCTTCGGACCCACCGTTTTTTATGATGGGCAGGGCCTGATGGTGAACAAAAAGCTGGGCGTCAACAGCGCGCTCGAGCTGAAAGGCGCGGCCATCTGCACCCAGCCTGGCACGACCACCCTCCAGAACCTCGAAGATTTCTTCAAGACCAACAACATCAAGTATGAAGCGATCCTGTTCGAGAACCCGGACGAATGGCGCAATGCCTTCTTCTCCGGTCGCTGCGATGCCCTGACCACGGACCGGTCCGACCTGGCCTCCGCCCGCGCCGTCGCCAACAATCCGGCTGATTTCGTGGTGCTGCCCGAAACCATCTCGAAGGAGCCCCTCGCGCCTGTCATGCGCCAGGGTGACGACAACTGGCGCAAGGTGATCGCGTGGACCGTCAATGCGCTGTTCACAGCCGAGGAAAAAGGCATCACGTCGGCGACGGTCGATGCCGCCCTGCAGAGCAAGGACCCCGAAGTGCAGCGCCTCCTGGGCGTGACGGGCGAATTCGGCAAGATGCTCGGCCTCGACAATCGCTGGGCCTACAATGCCATCAAGGCCGTCGGCAACTATGAAGAAATCTTCGAGCGCAACCTCGGACCGAAGACACCTCTTGGCCTGACGCGCGGCCCCAACGTGCAATGGACCAAGGGCGGCCTGCTGTATTCTCCGCCGTTCCGTTGATCTGGCACTCAAGGTTCGGTCATCGCGCGATTGAACCCCTGAAAAAGGCAACCCGGAGCATCCGGCGCAATCAGCGCCCATCCGGGTTGTCGCCGCACCATCGTGCGCACAGGACGTGTGACGTCGTCCTCGAATTGTCCCGTGCAACTTGCAAACAAGGCTGGAACCTGTGTCAAACGCCTTCCGTTTGATCTACGACCTGCGTTTTCGGGCCATCATCTATCAGATCATGGCCGTCGGCGGCGTGCTGTTCCTCGGCTGGTATCTGTATTCAAACGTCGTCACCAATCTTTCGGACAAGAACATCGCGACCGGCTTCGCCTATCTCCAGCGCGAGGCCGGGTTCGCGATCTCGACCCAGCTTATTCCTTTCAAGGGATCCGATTCCTACGGAAGGGCATTGATTGTCGGCATTCTCAACACCTTCAACGTGTCGCTTCTGAGCATTTTCTTCGCCACCCTGATCGGTCTTGTGGTCGGGGTCGCGCGGCTGTCTTCCAATCCGCTGCTGGCCAGGCTCATGCTGCTCTATGTCGAGTTCCTCAGGAACGTGCCTTTGCTGCTGCAGCTTTTCCTCTGGTATTCCATCATTCTCTTCACGCTGCCGAACGTGCGCCAGGCGTTGCAGCCCATCCCTTATGTCTATCTCAGCAACAGCGGGCTTGTGGTGCCATCGCTGAACTGGAGCGCGGCCAAGACCGGCGTTCTGGCCTGTTTCCTGTTCGGTGTCATCGCAGCGCTGCTCTACCGGCGCGCGGCCATCGCCCGCCGCGTGGCGACCGGCCTTGATCGGCCCATCTGGCCGATGATGCTGATCGCGCTGGCTGTGCCAACCTTGATCGGATTGTTCATTTTCCAGCCAAACTGGAGCATTGACTGGCCTGAAGCGGGGCGTTTCAGGATGTCGGGCGGCTCGACCCTGACGCCGGAGTTCACCGCTCTTCTGGTCGGCCTTGCGCTCAACGCCTCGGCCAGCATCGCTGAAATCGTCCGCAGCGGCATCCAGTCCGTCAAGAAAGGACAGTGGGAGGCGGCCCAGGCGCTTGGCCTGCACAAGGGCGAGGTGATGCGCAAGATCGTGCTGCCGCAGGGCCTGCGTGTCATGATCCCGCCGCTGACCAGCAGCTATCTCAGCCTATTCAAGAACTCTTCCCTTGCGGTCGCCATCGGCTATCCGGACCTTGTGATGGTCTCGACCACCACGATGAACCAGACAGGGCAGGCGATCGAGGGCATCGCGATCTTCATGAGCGTTTATCTGTCGATCTCGATCTCGATTTCGCTGTTGATGAACTGGTACAATGCGCGTGTCGCGTTGAAGGGCCGGTGAGGCATGACGGTTATCAGCGATCACCGCATCAGCGACCCCCGCGTCAACGATCACCGCATGATCGAACCACAAAGCCGCCCACATGGCGGACCGGGCCTGTGGACTGTCCTGAAACCTTATCTCGGCACCCCGCTCAACGCGATCATCACGATCAGCTGCATCGCACTTGTCATCCTGGCGCTGCAGGCACTGGTCTCGTGGCTGTTCGTCAATGCCCTCTATGAGGGCACGCCGCAGGACTGCAAGGTGACGCGCGGCATCGGCGTCTGCTGGCCGTTCTTCGCCGCAAAGCTGAGGTTCATGACCTTCGGCTTTTACCCTTACGAGCAGCACTGGCGGCCGGGCCTCGCGATGGCGATTTTCCTGACGACGGGTTTCATGAGCATGATTCCGCGCTTCTGGGGGCGCTGGCTGATCGGGCTGTGGGCCGCCTCCGTGACCGCCATGACCATCCTGATGTGGGGCGGCATCTTCGGGCTGGTGCGGGTGCCGGTCCACACCTGGGGCGGATTGCCGCTGTCGTTCATGCTGTCCTTCGTGGGGCTGGTCTGCGCCTTTCCGCTCGGCATCGTGCTGGCGCTGGGGCGGATGTCGAACATGCCGGCGATCAGGATCATCTGCGTGATGTTCATCGAACTGATCAGGGGCGTGCCGCTGATCTCGATCCTGTTCATGGCCTCGGTGATGCTGCCGCTGTTCATGCCGGAGGGCATGACCATCGACAAATTGCTGCGCGCCCAGATTGCGATCATCTTCTTTGCAGCGGCCTACATCGCCGAGACCGTGCGTGGCGGCCTGCAGGCCATCCCGAAAGGCCAGTTCGAGGCCGCCGGCGCGATGGGCCTGCATTACTGGCAGATGATGCGCCTGATCATCCTGCCGCAGGCGCTCAAAATCGTGATCCCGCCGCTGGTGACGACCTTCATCGGGTTCTTCCAGGACACGACGCTTGTCACCATCATCGGCCTGTTCGATTTCCTCGACACGGTGCGCGGGGCCATCCGCGACCCGGCCTGGCAGGGCATCGCGGTGCTTGAGGCTTACCTGTTTGCCGCCTTCATCTATCTGGTGTTTAGCTGGGGTATGGGTGCCTACAGCCGGTTCCTCGAGCGCCGCCTGCGGGTGGGGCATGATTAGGACGTGCTGTGAGAAAGTGATTACCGCTTATGGTTAATACGAAATGCTTCGACAGGCGCTAAAAAAACCAACGCGTCTTTGCGAGGAGTGAAGCGACGAAGCAATCCAGAATCCTGGGCATCAAAGGCGCCGGGTTTTCCCGTCAATCTGGCCTCAGCGAGGCCGCAGAGATCTGGATTGCTTCGCTGCGCTCGCAATGACGGTTGGTGTTTGCCTTTTTCAGCAACCTGATCAGATCAGGGCCTCGATCAGGAACGGGCCGTGTTCTGCAAGCCCTGAACGCAGCGCAGCGGTAAACTCGTCCGCCGTGCCAGCCCGCACAGCCGGAACACCCATGCCCTTTGCGAGCGACACCCAATCCAGCGCCGGATTGTCGAGCGAGAGCATGTCGAGCGCCTTGACGCCCGGATTTGATGCGCCGACCGCCATCAGTTCGCCGGTCAGGATCGCATAGCTGCGGTTGGCCCAGATGATCGTCAGCACGTTGGCACCGGTCCGTGCCTGGCTCCACAGGGCCTGCAGCGTGTACATGGCGCTGCCATCCGCCTGCAGGTTGATGACCTTCCGGTCAGGGCAGGCAACGCCTGCTCCGAGCGCAGCAGGTGGCCCCATGCCGATGGCCCCGCCTGTGATCTGCAGCCAGTCATGGGGGCGTGCGTGGGCCGTCATCGGGCCGGTGAAGCGTCCTGCCGTGACCGATTCATCGACGATAACCGCCCCTTCAGGCATCAGCGCTGCCACGGCTGCCATGGCCTTCTCGGCATTGAGCGCACCCGTCGGCAGACCGGGCAGCAGCAAGGCCGAACGTGGCGCATCCCTTGTGGTCGCACCGACCGCATGCGCCAGTTGTTCAGCCAGCAACTGCAGGTCATGGCTGCCATCGGCCAGCGTGATGATCTCGGCATGATCGGGCGCGAGGCGGCTGGGTTTGCCCGGATAACCGAAAAACCCGACCGGATCGGCAGCCCCGAGCAGAATGATCGTCCGGAACGGCATGAGTGCCGCCAGGGCGGCATCGACAGCATAGGGCAGCCGCGGCAAGGCCGCCGTGCCTGCGCCGCGTTCGCTGCGGCTGAGCGCGGTCCGGCCCATCAGCTTGGCCCCGGTTCTGGCGGCAACGCCCGCGATGAGGCCAAGAGGTGTGGCGCGCACGGCATCCGCACCGAGCAGAATCAGGGTTTCAGCCCCGCGCTTCAGCGCCTCCACGGCCCTTGCCAGGGTCGGTTCATCAACATGCTTGCGGGCGGGCGCAGGCTGAGGTGTCACGGGGGTGCTGCCGGGGCCCCAGGCGGTGTCGGCCGGCAGGATCAGCGTGGCGATCTGGCCGGGGCCTGCCGCGCAGGCGGTTCTAGCGGCTGTGACCGCCGCCGCACCATCTGCGGCGATGCCCAGGCTGTCGCGCCCAGTATGGACCCAGTGCGACATGGGCCGCGCCACGCCTTCGGTGTCGGAGGTCAGGGGCGCATCGTATTGCAGGTGCTGCGTGGTGTGCTCGCCCACGATGTTGACAATGGGGCTGCCCGCCTTGCGCGCATTGTGCAGGTTGGCCAGCCCGTTGGCGAGGCCGGGGCCAAGATGCAGCAAGGTCAGGCCCGGTCTTCCCGTCATCCTGGCCCAGCCGTCAGCAGCACCGGTGGCCACGCCCTCGAACAGGCACAGCACGCAGGACATGGCCTCGACCCGGTCGAGCGCCACGACAAAGTGCATCTCTGATGTGCCGGGATTGGAAAAGCACACGTCGGAACCGCCGGCAACGAGCGTCCGCACAAGGCTTTCCGCGCCGTTCATGGTGGATGTGTCAGTCATGATGGCTCCGGGTCAGTTGAAAATTCCATGGCGGTCATGCACGGGCTGTCCCGCCAGCAAGGTGAGGTCGCACGCCGTGTCATCGCGCACCTGTTCGGGCGAGGCACTGAGCAGGTCACGCGAGAACACGGCAATGTCGGCGGCCATGCCGGGCAGCAGCCTGCCGCGATGGTTTTCGCAATGGTTTCCATACGCGCCGAACTCGGTGTAGGCCTGCAGCGCCTGCGTCATGGTCACGGTCTGGTCCTGGCCCAGCACGGTGCCCCGCGAGGTCTTGCGCGTGAGCATCGCGTAAAGGTTCGGGAACGGATCGGCATCGCACACGGGCGCATCCGACGACGCGGAGGGCCTGAAGCCGCGCTCCATCCAGTTGCGCAGCGGATAGCTGGCTGCCGCGCGCTCCTCGCCCAGCACCGACACATACAGATCGCCGAAATCGTGGATGAACACCGGCTGCGGCGCAGGCTCGATGCCCGCCGCACGCATGCGGCGCATCTGGTCATCGGTGTTGAAACCGCAATGCTCGATGCGGTGGCGGCGGTCAGGATCAGGATATCTCGCCAGCGCCTTCTCCATGGCGCGCAAGGTCTGCTCGATGGCGGCGTCGCCAATGGCATGGATCGCGAGCTGGTAGCCTTTGGCGTGATAGTCGAGCGTGAGTTCGTCCATCTCATGATCCTTGAGCAGGAACAGGCCCCTGGTTTCAGGCTCGCCCAGATAGGCGCCGAACATGGCCGCCGTCCTGCCGCCCGCCGAGCCGTCCGTGAAAATCTTGACAGGGCCAACCCTCAACCGGTCATCGCCGAAGCCCGTGACCAGCCCTTCCCTCTGGCATTGCTCGACGATGCCGCCCGGCCCGCCCAACAGGCACTGGCTGGTGCGGATCGGCATGCGGTTTTGCAGCACCGCGCTGCGATAGGCGATGATTTCGGCATATTTCGCGCGCATGCCCACCGCCGCATCCATGCAGCTGGTGATGCCGAACCGGTTGCAATAGCGCGCCGCGCGCTCGATGGCGGCGACAAGCTGCTCGTGGCTTGGCTCCGGCAGCACTTTCTTGATCGCATCGCGCCCGGTTTCGGCCAGAAGGCCGGTGAGCCGCCCCTGAACCTGCTCAATGGCCCCGCCCTGCGGAACGGCGGTGTTTTCATCCACGCCCGCCAATTCCAGCGCGCGGGAATTGACCACCGAGAGATGCCCGCAGGCCCGCACCAGATAGACGGGGTTATGGGGCGCAACAGCGTCCAGCTCGGAGCGATGGGGATGGCGCTTCACGTCGAGTTCGAACTGGTCATAGCCGCGCGCCAGCACCCATTCACCGGGCCTCAGGCTGTCGGCCTTGGCCTTGATCAGCTTGAGCAGGCCATCCAGCGTGCGGGTCTGCCGTGGCCGCACATCGACATCGGCCATCATCAGGCCAAGCGGCAGAAGGTGCAGGTGCGCCTCGTAAAAACCCGGCGTGGCCATGCGCCCGGCCAGGTCGATCACGCGGGTGGCCGGGCCGCGCAGGCCGTCGATGTCGGCTGCGGTGCCCGTGGCCAGAACCTGCCCTTTCCAAAGCGCCACCGCCTCCGCCACGCCATGGGCCGCGCTGATGAACACACGGCCACCCGTCAGGATGGTGTCGGCCTTTGGCAATGGCATGCTGCTCCCCCCGAACGTGCGCCGTTCGTCGGCAAATCTGGCACGCATCAGGGCCTGCGGACAACCGCTGAAAACGCATGTGGTTGACGCGGCAAGGCGCGGCATGGATTGTCATGCCATGACAATCACGCCGTCGTCCCTTCTCGCCAGCCGCACGCCCCGCCCGCGCGTCATCGCGTTCGACGCTTACGGCACATTGTTCGATGTGCATTCCGCCGTACTGGCGCTTGGACCCCGCATCGGGCCTGATGCAACCGCCTTTTCGGCAATGTGGCGCGCCAAGCAGCTTGAATACACCTGGGTTCTGTCACTCGCCGGGCAGTATCGCGATTTCTGGCTGCTGACGCAGGACGCGCTGGATTTCGCGTTGGCGAATTTTCCTTCCATTGATCCGGCGCTGCGCCCCGCACTGCTTGCGGCCTACCGCATCTTGTCCGCCTACCCGGAAGCGGCTGGCGTGCTCGGGCGGATCAAGGCGGAGGG
>JANMHN010000276.1:0-4304 GCA_031375185.1 Allobosea sp.
CCCCGGCGGTGATGGCGAGTGCTGGCTCCTTGGTGATGTCAAAGACGCCTTTGGTCTGGCATTCGATGACCGCGTTCTGCACGCCATCGACGGCGGCGACGCCAAAGAGCGCGCCGACCAGGACGCCCTGGCCGGAGGTAACGCCGCCCGCATAGGGGACGGTCAGCGCCAGGCTGTCGCCGGGCTGCACATAGTTGCGCATAGGGATGGAGTCTCCTGAAAGCAGCACGGGCGCCGAACCGGGTGATCCGACGGCCCCCTGCTGTTGTGGTGGTGGATGAGTGAAGGGTGCGGCGGCTTGGCCCAGCCGGCTTGGGTTCTGACCCACCAACGGGTGGATTCCTCTTACTCGCGGGCTTTCCGACAGCGGCGTGTTGATTTCCACGCGGAATTGACCCGGGATTTCCATTGAGAAGTGACCCGGCTGGTTATTGAGTTCTGGGTGTCAGGGGGGTGTCAAGGTGGTGGTGCCCTCCTTCTTTCTGCGGGCGGCAGCGGTGCTTGCCTTGAAGCGGAAGCTGTCGTTGCCGGTCTCAAGGATGTGGCAGCGGTGGGTGAGGCGGTCGAGCAGGGCGGTGGTCATCTTGGCGTCGCCGAAGACGGTGGCCCATTCACTGAAGCTGAGGTTGGTGGTGATGATCACGCTGGTGCGCTCGTAGAGCTTGCTCAGCAGATGAAAGAGCAACGCGCCGCCCGAGGCGCTGAACGGCAGGTAGCCGAGTTCATCCAGGACCACGAGATCAAGGCGCATGAGACCCTCGGCGATCTGTCCGGCCTTGCCTCGAGCCTTTTCCTGCTCGAGGGCGTTGACGAGCTCGGTGGTGGAGAAGAAGCGGACCTTGCGGCGGTGATGCTCGATGAGCTGGACGCCGATGGCGGTGGCGACGTGCGTCTTGCCGGTGCCGGGTCCGCCGATCAGCACGGCGTTCTGGGCGGTATCGAGGAAACTGCCCATGTGCAGCTGGCGCACCGTGGCCTCGTTGATCTCGCTGGCGGCAAAGTCGAAGCCGGTGAGGTCCTTGTAGGCCGGGAAGCGCGCCGCCTTGATGTGATAGGCGATGGAGCGCACCTCGCGCTCGGCCAGCTCGGCCTTGAGCAGCTGAGACAGGACCGGCACCGCGGCCTCGAAGGCCGGTGATCCCTGTTCCATCAGTTCGGTGACGGCCTGCGCCATGCCGTGCATCTTGAGGCTGCGCAGCATGATGACGATGGCGCCGCTGGCGGGGTCATGACGCATGGCGGCCTCCCGCGGTCCGGGCCCGCAGGGCGTCGTAGCGCCCGACATCGGCCCTGGGTTCGCGGCGCAGGGCCAGTGCCTGCGGCGTGTCGATGTCCGGCCCCGTGGCGGTTTTGCCGTCCACCAGGCGGTGCAGGATGTTCAGCACATGGGTCTTGGTCGCCACGCCCTCGGCGAGTGCCAGTTCCACGGCCGCCAGCACGGCCTGCTCGTCGTGGTGCAGCACCAGCGCCAGGATGTCGACCATCTCGCGGTCGCCGCCGATGCGCCGCAGCATCAGGGCCTGCAACTGCCTGAAGCCCTCTGGCATCTCGGCGAAGGGAGCACCATTGCGCAGGGCGCCGGGCTTGCGCTGGATGACGGCCAGGTAGTGCTGCCAATCGTAGACGGTGCGCGTCGGCACGTGATGGGACCGCAGGATCACCCGCGGGTGCTCGCACAGGACCCGCCCCTCGGCGACCACCACGAGCCGGCCGGGGTAGATGTGCAGGCTGACGGGGCGGTTCGCGAAGGATGCAGGCACGCTGTAGCGATTGCGCTCGAAGGTGATCAGGCAGGTGGGCGAGACCCGCTTAGGCATCTCCACGAAGCCGTCGAAGGCGGGCGGCAGGGGCATGAGCGCCGCCCGTTCCGCCGCGAAGACGTCCGCGATGGTGCCGGGCAGGCTGCCGTGTTCGGTCTGGCGCCACAGCGCGATGCAGCGCTCCTCCAGCCATGCGTTCAGGGCGTCGAGGTCGGGGAAGGCGGGCATCAGCTGCCACAGCCGCGGCCGGGCATCCTGCACCCCCTTCTCGACCTGGCCCTTCTCCCAACCGGACGCCGGATTGCAGAAGGTCGGCTCGAACACGTAGTGGTTGGTCATGGCCATGAACCGGGCGTTGACCTGTCGCTGCTTGCCGCGGCCCACCCGGTCCACCGCCGTGCGCATGTTGTCGTAAATCCCGCGCGCCGGCACGCCACCGAACACGCGCAAGCCATGCCAGTGGGCATCGAACAGCATCTCGTGGCTTTGCAGCAGATAGGCACGGAGCAGAAAGGCACGGCTGTGCGACAGCTTCACATGGGCGACCTGCAGCTTGGTCCGTTCGCCGCCGATGATCGCGTGGTCCTCGCTCCAGTCGAACTGGAACGCCTCGCCCGGCTGGAACAGCAGCGGCACGAAGGTGCCACGCCCCGCAGTCTGCTCCTCGCGCTGGCGCCCCGCCCGCCATTCGCGGCCGAACGCCGCTACCCGGTTGTAGGAGCCGGTAAAGCCGAGCGCGACCAGATCGGCGTGCAGGTGCTTGAGCGTACGGCGCTGCTTACGGCCCTTGCCGGCCTCCGTCTTGAGCCAGCCCGCCAGTTTCTCGGCGAAGGGGTCCAGCTTGCTCGCGCGCTCCGGCGTCGCGAACGCCGGCTCCACCGCCCCGCACTTCAGGTATTTCCTGACCGTGTTGCGCGACAGGCCGGTGCGCCGCGCGATCTCGCGTATCGGCACCTGCTCCCGCAGTGACATGCGTCGAATGACATTCAAAAGTCCCATGTGGATCACTCCGTTGCCCCCCTCGCGCATCGCTCCGGGGGAAGGGTCACATGGGTCAAATCTCAGTGGAAATTAGGCGCCTTCCCGGGTCAGTTCTCAGTGGCAATCAACAGGCATGCTCCATGACGCAGGTCGCTTGGGCTGAAGCAGGCTATGAGGGCACGAAACTCGGCTATCTCGCGCAGGCGTCGGGCTTCTTTTACGATAAGCATCGGGCCGTCCATGACTGCCTAGCGGCCATCGAGCTGTTGGCGCGCGCCTTGCCCACGAGTGCTGGATCCGCATTCGGGCAACTTCTTCAGCGGGCGCGGACGCCTTCTTGGCGGATATGGGCGGAGAACAGCCCATACGACTTTAAGGATTTCCTGAAGGCTCGCGGCTACCGATGGAATGGGGATGGCAATGGCTCGCCAAAAGCTTGGTACATCGACGTTGAGGAAGCCGCCCGTGAGGCTGAGCTGGCCTTCTTGAAGGCTGGTATCTACCAGCGCGAGATTGACCTTCTCCCGCGTCGCATCGACGCGTACGACCGCTTCTCTAACAGATGCTGATGCCGGGCGGCTCCCAACTCATACCCGTGCTTCGACTGAGATCTGCCTATCAAGCCGACGTCGACCGTGAGCGGGCTGCGGGTTGCGGTCCGCGATGAGCTGGCACGGCATCCAGATCATGTGATCTCGCCGCGGAGACTGCCTTCATCGTCTTGGCGACCGGATTACGGCACCCGCCGCTTCGTCACGGCCACCGACAACGTCGCGGCTGCCAGATCGAACGTCGCGCCGGAGATATTCCGTGCCATCACGCGCACGGTGTTGTTCGACCACACCGCGGCGCTCAGCTCGATGAACCGCGTCGACGACACCAGGGACGCCTGCGCAAGGTCGCCCGCCCGAGCCCCGCTCACCGTGACGTCGATCAGCGCCGTCGCCCCCGGTGCCAGGTTCGGCAGATCCCAGGACACCTCTGCGGCGAACTCGCGCCGCCCCGACCCAAAGACCGGCCCCGACAGGAGCGGCGTGCCGTTTAGCACGGGCGGCGCGGCCTCGGGCAGCCCGAAGAGACGAAGGGCCTGCACCTCGACCGGTCCGTCGAAGCCCACGATGCCCAGCTGCGCCCAGGCGACGGCTGGCCCGAAGCGCAATGTCTGCCGCCGGTTCAGCGAGGCGTCGGTCATCACAGCACCCGCGTTCCAGCCTTTCGCCGGCGCGTTCCACTGCATCGTAGTGCCGGAGGCCAGCACGTCGCCCGCGATGTTCTCGCGGACGTTGGCCGCGCCGTCGAAGACCCGCACGAAGAGCCGCCCACCATCGACGCCGCCGACCAGCCAATGCGCCAGCGCGAACTCCTTCGCCGAGGAGGTATCCACCACGAAGGCCATGCCGCGATTGGCGTCCAGCAGCAGCCCGCGCGAGGTCGCGGCGATCCCGTCGAGTCCGTTGAAGCACAGCCCTACCAGCGTCGTGGCCGCGGTGGTCGAGGTCGCCAGCGTCACCAGCTTCTCCACGCCGATCTCGGTGCCGCTCTGCCGGAAAGCCGCGGCACGCA
>JANMHN010000292.1:0-7723 GCA_031375185.1 Allobosea sp.
TTCATAGGCCCCGGTGGCGCACAGGTTGCTGCGGCTGGCCGTGAAACGCACCGGTGCAAGGTTCTGCCGGGTCAAGGCCAGCACGGTCGGACCATCCGTGCGTTCCAGCGCGATCTGCCAGCACTCGGCGGTTTCCATCGCGTCGGCGGGCCTGAGCGTTCGCAGGTTCGGGATGGCGCGCAGAGCCGCCAGATGCTCCACAGGCTGGTGGGTCGGGCCATCCTCGCCAAGACCGATGGAATCATGTGTCATCACGTAGATCGCAGGCTGGTTCATCAGCGCGGCCAGGCGGATGGCCGGGCGGCAATAGTCGGTGAACACCATGAAGGTCGCGCCTGCAGGCCGGAAACCGCCATGCAGCAGCATGCCGTTCATCGCTGCAACCATGCCATGTTCGCGGATGCCGTAGTGGACATAGCGCCCCTTGGGCGATTTCGGCGTGAAGGGAATGGCCGTCTTCATCTTCGTGTTGTTGGAGGGCGTCAGGTCCGCTGATCCCAGCACCAGTTCGGGCATGACCGGCGTGATGGCCTCGAGCGCCATTTCCGAAGCCTTGCGGGTCGCCACATTGGGCGGGTTCGCCGCCAGAGCGCTCTTGTGCGCGGCGATGGCCTTGCCGAGTTTGACAGGCACGACGTGAGCCAACCGGCGATTGAATTCATCCTGCTTGCGCGTGTTGAGGCCCGCAAACCGCTCGGCCCAGGCTGCGCTCTCAGGCGCACCCTTGCTGCCGATTTCGCGCCAGGCCTTCAGGGCGTCCGCAGGCACATCAAAAGGCGTGGCGCTGAGCCCGAGCCTGCTCTTGGCGGCGGCCAATTCGTCCGCACCAAGTGGCTCACCATGGGCCTTGGATGTGCCCGCCTTCTTCGGCGCGCCGAAACCGATTACGGTCTTGCAGGCGATCAGGGATGGCTTCGATGATGCCTTTGCCCGGCCGAGCGCCGCCAGAATTGCCTCGGGGTCGTGGCCGTCCACGCGTTCGGCACGCCAGCCGGCGGCCTGGAAACGCTTCACCTGATCGACCGAATCCGAGATCGAGAGCGGCCCGTCGATCGAGATGCCGTTGTCATCGAACAACACGATCAGCTTGTTCAGCTTCTGGTGGCCCGCGAGCGCGATCGCCTCGTGGCTGACGCCTTCCATCAGGTCGCCATCTGAGGCCAGCACATAGGTGTGGTGATTGACGATGCCCTTGCCGAATTCGGCCGCCAGCATGCGTTCGGCCATCGCCATGCCGACAGCGGTGGCGATGCCCTGGCCCAGCGGCCCGGTGGTCATCTCGACACCTGGCGTGTGCCCGACCTCCGGGTGGCCGGGGGTCTTCGAATGAAGCTGGCGGAAGTGCTTGATCTCGCCCAGCGTCATGCCGGGAGTTCCGGTGAGATACAGCAGCGCGTAGACCAGCATCGAGCCATGCCCGGCGGAGAGCACGAAGCGGTCACGATCGGGCCAGCTTGGGTTGGCCGCATCGAATCTCATGATCTTGCCGAACAGGACAGTTGCCACATCGGCCGCGCCCATAGGCAGGCCCGGATGGCCGGATTTGGCCTGCTCCACCGCATCCATGGCCAGTGACCTGATGGCGTTGGCGAGCAGGTCGTGATGTTTGCGGTCCACCGTGGTCGACATGTTCAATCAGCTTTCGGCAAGGGTTGGTGGTCTTTTCGAGATGTTTCGTGCGGGCGGCCTGTTCCGGCCTGGCCTGATGCTTGAGGGTCGATAGGCCGCGACACGGCTTCGAGTCAATGACAGGGCCATGAGTCAATTCTTGCGCGGCACCTGACCGTCGCAACGGTTCTGGCAATCGATCCAAAGCGGATTAAAGTCGCGAATCGGTTATCTGTTCCCGCAAGCCAGCCCCACCATGATCCGGAGCCAAGCTGTGAAAGCGCCTTCCTTTGAAACCGTCATCAAGCTGCTTGAAGCGGCTGTGATCCAGCTTGAAGGCGCAGCCCAGCGCAAGCTTGATCTTGAACGCCGACGCGGAGACCTCGAAACCGAACTGGCCATCATGCAGGATGACCGCTCGCGCCTGGCGACGGACCTGGACGGGACCATGGCCCGGCTGAACAGGGTCGAGGCTGCGGCAGGCGATGCGGTCCTCAGGCTCGACAGGGCGATGCTCGCCATCCATGCAGCCCTTGGCGAAGAACCTGTCCGGACGGACCAGCAGACAGACAAGGAAGCGTGAGATGGGCCAGGTGACGGTGACGATTGCCGGCAAACTCTACCGCATGTCGTGCGGTGACGGTGAGGAGGCGCATCTGGAAGGTCTGGCTGCGATGTATGATTCAAGGATCGAGGACATGCGCAAGAACCTTGGCGAGCTTGGCGACATGAGGCTTCACGTGATGGCTGCCCTGATGCTGGCCGACGAGATGGCCGAGCAGAGAAAGCGGGTCGATCATCTCGAGCAGAAGCTCGACGCGCTGAAAGGCGATGCCGGATCAGCCGATGCCCGCGCCGAGGGCGTCGAGAGGCTGGCCATCAATGCGATCAGCAGCGCCGCCGAACGCATCGAGAAAGTGGCCAGGGCGCTGGCACCGCAGCCTCTGAATTGAAGCATCCAGATTTCAGATGGACGCCATGTGAAGGCGCGAAGGTGCGGCATGCCGACCGCGCCAGTCAGCCAGGATCGGCTCCAGCATGGCTGCCAGCCGGTCGGCCCAGGCTTCCGCCGTGGCCTGTGTGGCGATCAGATCCTGCCTGAGTTCGATCAGGACATTCGGCAGGCCATGACGGGTGGCGTGCCGGTCGATGGTGTCGCCTTCGAGCCAGCCGGCATAAGGTTCATTGTCTCCGACGATCAGATCAGGGTCGGCCCTCAGGGCCTTGAAAAGCGGCTCGACCAATGTGGCGTCCCTGTCCCAGAGCAAGCCGATATGCCAGGGCCTGAGCGCCCCTTTCCAGAATGGCGTGAACGAATGCACCGAAATGATCGCGGGAGGGCATCCCTGTTCGATGCCTATCTTAACCGCCGAGGCGATCGCCTCGTCATAGGGGCGGTAGAACCGCGCGATGCGTTCCTCGACTTGGCTGTCATCCAGCCTGGCATTGCCCGGGACAATGGCACCGTCCGACAGGCGCATCACCAGCGTGGGATCATCAAGCCCGCGGTTGGGGTCGATCAGAAGGCGGGAAAAGCTGGTGAGCAGGGCAGGACAGTGCAGTCTCGCGGCCAGCCTGCGGCTGAGCCACGCCGCTCCTATGTCATAGGCGATATGGCGTTCAAGCTGGCTTGGCGCGAGGCCGAGCGTGCCGAATTCAGGCGGCATGGCATTGGACGCATGGTCGCACAACACGAGCGCCTGCGACGACAGCAGCCCGGCAATCGCTTCCACGTCGCCGCAGTGCAGCGGAGCGCGCTGCCAGACGGCCACACCTTCAGCCTTGTCATCCATCTGCCCCGGCCCTGTCGCCAACCTGATTCCCGCGTGATTGGTAATGACATGACGCGTCAAATCGGTCTAACAAGACAGCAACTTTTGTCGATAAATATGCACTTAACCAAAAGTCGGTTCATGCCCGTCTCAAGCCATCTGCGAGAGAGCCTTGTCTCGGTCTACATGGCGGCTGTCCGGGCGGCTTTGCCGGATGAAAGCCTCATTCCACATCTGCCGCCGATGCCCCAGGGCCGCCTCATCATCCTTGCGGCGGGCAAGGCGGCGGGCAGCATGGTCACCGCCGCAGAGCGGCACTATCTTGACATGTTGAAGATCGATCCGGCCCGGATCGCCGGGTTCGCCGTGGCGCGGCATGGCTATGGCGCTGCCACACGGCTGGTTCCCATGATCGAGGCCGGCCATCCGGTGCCAGATGCCGCAAGTCTCGAGGCGGCGGCACGCGCGTTGGAACTTGCGGCAGATGCCGGTGAGCATGATCTGGTGCTGGTGCTGCTGTCAGGCGGGGGCTCCGCCAACTGGATCGCTCCGGCCGGGCAGCTCACGCTGGTTGAGAAACAGACGATCACCCGCCTGATGCTGCGGTCAGGCGCCGCGATCGACGAGATCAACAGCGTGCGCAAGCGGCTGTCGCTGATCAAGGGCGGGCGGCTTGCCCTTGCTGCATGGCCTGCTCCCGTGATCACGCTCGCAGTGTCGGACGTGCCGGGAGACGAGCCGGGGATCATCGCGTCCGGCCCGACCGTCGCGGACGGCAGCAGCAACGCCGATGCGCGCGCCGTGATTGCGAAATATGGCATCTCGTTGCCTGCCAGCGCCAGCGCCCTGCTGGCTGATCCCGCGGTGGAGACGCCGAAACCGGGTGACCCGATGCTGTCACGCTCACGTTTCCGCGTCATCGCAAAGCCGTCGATGGCCATCGAGGCTGCCGTCGAACGGTGCCGGGCGCTTGGCTATGAGCCTGTGTCGCTCGGCGCTGATCTCGAGGGTGAGGCACGTCTTGTGGCTGCGGACCACGCGCGCCAGGCTGTGGCGCTGAAACGCTCCGGCAAGCGGGCGGCACTCGTTTCGGGCGGTGAACTCACGGTCACGATCAGGGGCCATGGCCGCGGCGGCCCAAACCAGGAGTATGCCCTCGGACTTGCTCTGGCCCTGGATGGCGAGGCCGGGATCGCGGCGGTTTCGGGCGACACGGACGGCACGGATGGCGGCGGCGGCTCCGCCATCGATCCGGCTGGTGCCTTTGTCGATCCAGGGACACTGGGACGTGCTCGCTTGCTCGGTCTTGATGCCGCCGCCATGCTGGCCGACAACGATTCAACCGGTTTTTTCGAGGCTCTGGGTGATCTGCTGACACCGGGGCCGACGCTGACGAACGTGAATGATTGCCGTGTCATCCTGATCGATCCTGATGGTGACTAGCTGATGACAGGCAGAACCAGAACCGCGCCTCCGTTCTCAAGGCATCTGCACCATGCCGTGGCGGCTTGTGCCGTGGTGGCGGGCTGCCTTGCGTCTGGCACCGCACAGGCTGATCTGCGCATCTGCAACAACACGACCAGCAGGGTCGGCGTTGCCCTTGGCTACCGCGACGGAACAGGCTGGATCACCGAAGGCTGGTGGAATCTCAGCCCGCGTGGCTGCGAAACCATCCTGCGCGGCACGCTCGCGGCGCGTTTCTATTACATCCACGCCGTCGATTACGACAAGGGCGGCGAGTGGACGGGCAAATCGCTGATGTGCGTGCGCAACCGCGAGTTCACGATACGCGGCATCGAGGACTGTCTTGCCCGCGGGCTTGACCGGGCCAATTTTTTTGAAGTCGACACTGGCGAACAGAAAAGCTGGACGATCCAGCTCACAGATGCGCCGCGCTGATGCCTCACATTTTCGAAAGATCACCCATGCGCCGTCACCGCCGAGTGAAAATCCTTGCCACGCTGGGTCCGGCGTCAAGCACGCCCGAGATGGTCGGCAAGCTGTTCGAGGCTGGCGCGGACGTGTTTCGCCTCAACATGAGCCACCTGCCGCGCGAGCAGCTTGCCGAAAAGGTGGCGATGCTGCGCGAGCTTGAAAATGTCTACCGTCGCCCGGTGGGCATCCTGGTCGATCTGCAGGGGCCGAAGCTCAGGGTCGGCAGTTTTGCCGACGAGGCTGGCGTGATGCTTCCCGTTGGCGCAACCTTCACGCTGGATTCCGACAAGAAGCCCGGCGACGCCACGCGGGTTTACCTTCCGCATCCGGAAATCCTGCAGGCCCTTGAGCCTGGCCATGCGCTCATCCTGGATGATGGAAAGCTCAAGTTCATTGTCGAGAGCGCCACAAAGACCAAGGCCGTGACCCGCGTGGTGATCGGCGGTGTGCTCAAGGCGCGCAAGGGGGTGTCGCTGCCCGACACGGTGATCCCGGTCTCCGCGATGACCGACAAGGACCGCGCCGATGCGGAGGTTGCGGCGGAGGTTGGCGTTGACTGGATCGCGCTGTCTTTCGTGCAGCGTCCCGAGGACATCGCTGACCTGCGCAAGATCGTCGGTCGCCGCGCCGCCATCCTCGCCAAGATCGAAAAGCCGCAGGCCGTGCTCAGGCTCGACGCGATCATGGAAGCGGCTGACGCACTGATGGTCGCACGCGGCGATCTTGGCGTGGAGATGCCGCTCGAGAAGGTTCCCGGCACGCAAAAGCGTATCACGCGGGCCGCACGCCGCACCGGCAAGCCCGTGGTGGTGGCCACCCAGATGCTGGAAAGCATGATCACCGCACCCGTGCCGACGCGCGCGGAGGTGTCGGATGTGGCCACAGCCGTGTTCGAGGGCGCGGATGCTGTCATGCTGTCGGCGGAAAGCGCCTCGGGTGCCTTCCCCATCGAGTCCGTCACGATGATGAACCGCATCGCGGAGGAGGTGGAGAGCGACCCCGTCTACCGCTCGCTGATCGACGGGCAGCGCGCCACGCCGGAAATGACGGGCGCCGACGCCATCGCCGCTTCCGCCCACCAGATCACCGATACGCTTGGCCTCACCGCCATCTGCGCCTGGACCTTCTCCGGCTCGACCGCGATCAGGATCGCGCGCGAGCGGCCCAACTCGACCGTGATCGCGCTGACGCCGGACCGTGCGACAGCCCGGCGGCTGACGCTCGTGTGGGGCGTGCATCCGGTGCTGACCAAGGATGCGTCGGACGCCGACGACATGGCCTCGCGTGCCTGCAAGTTCGCTGTCCGTGAGGGCTATGCGAAGGTCGGTGACCGCATCACGGTGGTGGCCGGGGTGCCTTTCGGCACACCGGGCGCAACCAACATGGTCAGGATCGCCTACATCACGCAGGAGCATGCCGCCCAGGCGTGAGAACACGCCTCAGCAGCGGGCGCGCGAGGCTCAGGTGTGCGCCCGCCCTGCTCGGGCGGCGCACACTCAGTTCAAAGCCATGCCGCTCGGTCGGCGCTCCCTCACAGCAGGCTTGCTGCCGATCATCAAGCCGCCGATACCGGCTGTCACCGGTACGGTTTCGCCATCCATGATCTCTCCGGCGAGGATCATCTCGGCGAGGGGATCCTGTACCGTCTTCTGGATCACGCGCTTGAGCGGACGTGCGCCATAGGCCGGATCATAGCCTTTCTCGGCCAGCCATTCGCGGGCTTCGGGCGCAAGTTCGATGGTGATCTTGCGATCGGTCAGCAACTTCGCGAGGCGGCCCATCTGGATATCGACGATGGCCCCCATTTCCGAGCGCTTCAGGCGGTGGAACAGAATGATCTCGTCGATGCGGTTGAGAAACTCAGGCCGGAAATGGCCACGCACCACGCCCATCACCTCGTCGCGCACCACATCCGTATCCTCGCCATCGGGCTGGTTGACAAGATACTCCGAACCCAGGTTCGAGGTCATGATGATCAGCACGTTGCGGAAATCGACCGTGCGGCCCTGGCCATCGGTCAGGCGGCCATCGTCAAGCACCTGCAAGAGCACGTTGAAGACATCCGGATGCGCCTTCTCGATCTCGTCGAAGAGCACGACCTGATAGGGCCTGCGGCGCACGGCCTCGGTCAGCGCGCCACCTTCCTCATAGCCGACATAGCCGGGAGGTGCGCCGATCAGCCGGGCGACCGAGTGCTTCTCCATGTATTCGGACATGTCGATGCGCACCATGGCTGTCTCGTCATCGAACATGAAGGCGGCGAGTGCCTTGGTCAGTTCTGTCTTGCCAACGCCGGTGGGGCCGAGGAACAGGAACGAACCGTAGGGCCGATTGGGATCGGAAAGACCTGAGCGCGAGCGGCGGATCGCGTCCGAAACGAGGCGCACGGCCTCGTCCTGCCCCACCAC
>JANMHN010000312.1:0-11745 GCA_031375185.1 Allobosea sp.
ATCCGGTGCCTTTTCCATCGCGGTGGCGACGCCATAGACCGTCACCGGCATCGTGCGCTGGGTGAACATGTGCCAGAGCCGCCAGTATCCGGCGCGCGAGCCATACTCGTAGATCGATTCCATGTTCATGTGGCGCTGACCCGGCCATGGTGCAGCGCCGACCATCTCGGAGAGGAAAGCTTCGGACGCTGCATCACCATGGAGGATGCAGTTCTCGCCGCCTTCCTCGTAGTTGATCACGAACTGTACGGCGATGCGGGCTCCGTTCGGCCAGTTGGCATGCGGCGGATTGCGACCATAGCCGATCAGGTCACGCGGGTAGGGGGCTGTGGCGGGGTTGAGCATCATGAGCCCCTGTAGGTCGAGTAGGCCCATGGCGAGCAGAGCAGCGGCACATGGTAGTGCCCGTCAGCCTCTGCGATGGTGAAGCGGATCGGCACGATATCGAGGAAGGGCTCGCTGGCCTGCGCCGTGCCGCTCGCTGCGAAGTAGGCCCCGATATGGAAGCTGAGTTCATAGGTGCCAACGCGATAGGCGTCGCCGCTCAGCATCGGCTCATCGGTGCGGCCATCGTCGTTGGTTAAAACGTCTTTCAGCGTCGTTCGCCTTTCTGCGTCAAGACGATGCAGCGTGATGCGGACGCCCGTTGCCGGCTTGCCATTAACAATGTCGAGCACGTGGGTGGACAGGCGGCCCATGGGGCAAACTCCGGCGCGGTTTGATCTGATCAGCGGCAATGATATACATGGCAACTGTATATCCTCAAGGAGGACGTCATGCAGATTTCGAAATGGGGAAACAGTCTCGCGGTGCGCCTGCCCAAGGCGCTGACGGACGAGCTTGGGCTGAAAGCCGGTGACAAGGTGACACTGGCCGCGCAGCCCGACGGCACGATTGCCATAGCTAGGGACGAGCGGCGCGCGAGGGCGATCGAGCGGCTTGGTCAGCTGAAGTGGGTCTTGCCTCCTGACTACAAATTTGATCGCGACGAGGCGAACGAGCGCGGTGGTCGGGATGACAATCCTTGAGGGTTTTTTTTGATACCAACATTCTCGTTTATGCAGCAGGCGCGGATGAAAAATCGTTCGTTGCGCGTGCTCTTTTGCTGCAAGGGGGCACTGTCAGCGTCCAGATTCTAAATGAATTCATCAATGTGGCGCGCAAAAAGATGCAGCATGACTGGCCAATGGTGGAGCGGGCGCTGGCATACTATCGAGACGCGCTTGACGAACCGATGGCGCTGACGGACGCAACCCACCAACTGGGCATTCAGATTGCGCGCAATCATGGCTTTCATATCTACGACAGCATGATCATCGCCAGTGCCTCCCTCGCTGGCTGCGGCATTCTTTACACCGAGGATCTGTCGGATGGCGCGGTGATTGCTGGTGTGCAAATCAGGAATCCGTTCAAGTCTGTCCCTGCCTGAGTTCCAACATGAGACCTGAGAATGCTTGATGCCTACCTTCTCGAATGGGGTTCGATGCTGCTGCGTTGGCTGCACGTCATCGCGGGCATTGCCTGGATCGGCTCGTCGTTCTTCTTCATGCACCTCGATGCCTCGCTGAAGCCTGTTCCCGGCGCGGCCAAGGGCGTTGCAGGCTCGTCCTGGCAGGTGCATGGCGGGGGCTTTTACGAGATGAAGAAGTTTACGGTGGCGCCGGATTTCATGCCGGCTGAACTGACCTGGCACAAGTATCAGGCCTACTGGACCTGGTTTTCCGGGTTTTTCCTGCTGGTCTGGATCTATTACGCGCAATCGTCGCTCTACCTTATCGATCCGGCCGTGATGGTGCTGCCCGCGTGGCAGGCGAGCGCCATCGGTGTTGCTTCACTGGTGCTGGGCTGGGCGGTCTATGACGCGCTTTGCCGCTCGCCGCTCGCGAAAAGCGAGAACCTTTTGGCCCTGTTTGGCTTCGGCTTTGTGGTGGTCATGGCGTGGCTTTATGCGCAGGTGTTCTCGGGCCGCGGCGCGATGATCCATATCGGTGCGCTGATGGCGACGATGATGGCCGGCAACGTGTTGATGGTGATCATCCCCAACCAGCGCAAGGTGGTGGCGGATCTGATCGCGGGCCGTGACCCGGATGCAAAATACGGCAAGATCGGCAAGCAGCGCTCGACCCACAACAATTACATCACCTTGCCGGTGGTGTTCATGATGCTGGCGAACCACTACCCCGTGACCTACGCCAACAATGCCGTGATCCCGGTCATCACGGCTCTGGTCATCGTGGCGGGCGCGATCATCCGGCACTTCTACAATGTGCGGCATCTGGACCATGCCAAGTCGCCATGGTGGGCCTGGGCCGTGGCGGCGCTCGCGATCTGGCTCGCCTTCTGGGTGGCGATGGCGTCGAGCCCTGGCGGGCGCGAGCGGCTTGGCCTTAGCCAACTTGACGAGCAGCGCATCCAACTGGCGGGCCTCAGCCTGCCGCCGCCCCCTGTCACCGACATCATCACCGGGCGCTGCGCCATGTGCCATGCGCCGGAGCCCGGCTGGGCCGGAATCCAGATCGCCCCCAAGGGCGTCATGCTGCACACGCCCGAGCGCATTGCGTTGCAGAAGGACGCGATCCGCATGCAATCGGTGATCACACATGCCATGCCGCCCAACAATCTCAGCGGGATGACGCTGGCCGAGCGGCGGGTTGTGGCCGAATGGTTGCGCAGATAAGGATCATCACGCAAAGGCCCGCCAGAGTTGCAGCAGGGCCAGGAACGACACAGTCAACCCCACCGCGACCAGAAGCGCCCGCGCGGGAACCCATCTGGCCGCATACCCGGCAACAGGGGCGGCCAACAGCCCGCCTCCAACGAGCGCCAGCACATAACCCAGATGGTGCGAGCCAAGCTGCGAGAAGAACGCAACCGCGATGGCGCAGGTGACGAAGAACTCAGCCGTGTTGACCGTTCCGATGACACGGCGCGGGGCGTGGCCTGATCCAATCAGCGTGGAAGTCACGATCGGACCCCAACCGCCGCCGCCGACCGCATCCAGAAAACCGCCGATCAGACCCAGGGGCGGTGCATAGGCCGGCTGCGCATCTTCTGCCGGAGCCACGCGGAAGGCCCGCATCAGCACGAAAACTCCCATGACCAGCAGGTAAGCGGCCACAAACGGTTGCAGTGCCTTGCCATCGACATGGGAAATGATCAGCGCACCCAGAATGCCGCCCGCGATGCCGGTCAAGGCAAGCCGCCGGAGCAAGTGCCAATCCACATTGCGGAACCAGATGTGGGAACCTGCCGAGGCTGCCGTGGTGGCGATCTCGGCTGTGTGGACAACGGCGCTGGCATGGGCGGGAGGAATGCCCATTGTCATCAGGGCAGTGGACGAGATCAGCCCGAAGGCCATTCCGAGTGCCCCGTCAACAAGCTGGGCCAGAAATCCGACAAGGACGATCAGCAGGATTTCGGTCGTCATGAAGTACCCCGCCGCGCGCTGTTGCCTTGGATCACAGTGTTGTGCAAACACGGAGGCAATGTGGCGATGTTGCAGGATGTGAGAGTTCAGGCAACACCGCGCCAACTGTGGAGGGAAAGCACCATGGGTCGCGGTTTGTTGCGTGGATGTTTCACGGGCCTTTTCATCGCAGGCTGCTGCTTGGGTGGCAGCGCGTCGGCATCAGGCCCCGAGCCGCGTCCCTGCCCGCAGGAGGTCGGGGCGGGGGTGACATGTCACACAGCCCGCGACAGCAATGGCGCGCATGTGCTGATGGCCAGGCCCGCCAACTGGAACGGCTCGTTGATCGTCCACATCTATGGCGGCCCGCGCATGCGGCCGCCGAGTGCTGACATGACAGACGAGGATCTTGTCCGTTTTGTTGAAATGGTGCGCGAAGGTTACGCCTGGGTTGCGACCAGCCGGCGACGGGGTGGCTTTGGCGTGACACAAGGCGCTGAAGATGCCGACAACGCCCGCAAGCTCTACATTGCCGCATTCGGCCAGCCAAAGCTCACGATCGTGCATGGCCAGTCATGGGGCGGCAATGTCGGGGCGATCCTGATCGAGAAATTCAACACGGCGGATGCAGCCGGCAAGAGACCGTATGATGGTGCCTTGCTGACGTCCGGCGTGCTTGCTGGCGGCAGCCGCGGCTATGACATGCGCCTCGACCTCAGGGCGGCGTTCCAGGTTGTCTGCAAGACGCATCCGAAGCCCGATGAACCATCCTACCATCTGGGCATCGGCCTGCCTCAGGATGCCAGACTTTCCCGCAAGGATGTCGAAGATCGCTTCAATGCCTGCACCGGCGCCAACAAGAAGCCCGATGAGCGGACGGAGGCTGAAAGACGCGCACTTGCTGATCTGTCAGCCGCAAGCCGGGTGCCAATTGGCAGCCTTGCGGGGCATCTTGGCTGGGCCACGTTCGTGTTTCAGGACATTGCGCGCTTTGTCACCAACGGGCAGTCGCCTTTCGGGAACATCGGTGTCGTCTACAGGGGCACGTCTGATGATGCGGCTTTCAATGCGGCGGTGCCGCGCCTGGCCGCCGCTGCCGAAGCCAGGGCAGCGCTTGCTGCCGACAGCGACCCGTCAGGGCGCATCGATGTTCCTGTCCTGACCATGCACGCGGTTCGGGACACAACAGCGTTCGTCGAGCACGAAAGCGAATATCGCCGTGTTGTCGAGGCGGCCGGGAATGGTGAAAAGCTGGTCCAGACGTTCGTCGATGATAACCAGCACTCCAAGATGAGCCAGCCGCACTATCCCGCCGTGCTTGCTGCCTTGCATCGCTGGATCGAGACAGGCGAGCGCCCTGATGTCAGCGCCATCGCCGCTCGCTGCGAGGTGGCCCGCAGGTCGTATCCGGGCGATTGCCGGTTCATGCCCGGCTTCCAACCGGGGCCATGGGCTTCACGGGTCAATCCGAGATAGAGCCTTGCGCGCAAAAAGTCGGCGCAGGTTTTGTCAGTGAGCAATGCTCCAGGTGATCATGATCCAGCGAGCCGGAAATGTTGCACGCTATTCAAGAGGCGTATGCTCTTGGTCACTTTTTCGGAAACAGCCACCTGACAGCGGCGTTGCTCATGCCGTCATTGTTGTGTCCGACGCCGGGCACGATCTCGGTTTTCCAGCCGAAGGGCACGCCGAGGCGGGCAGCTTCTGAAGCGCCTGTCCTGACATAGAACTGGCCTCGCTCGAAGCGGTTCTGGCCTTGCTTGTCCGAGCCCGCATCGCGTCTGAGATTTGGATCGTCGCGATTGGTGTCCTGATCGCCCAGCAGGATCACCAGCGGTTTTTGCAGGTTCAGTCTGACGCGCTCCTCGCTGGCCGGGCTGCCTGTCAGGCCATACGGAAAACTCTCGGTGAATAGCGGCAATGTGTACCACCCGGCATTGGCGGCGATGGCGGCATCCACGCGCGGGTTATCGGCATAGGTCACGAGGCGGTGGACAAACTGCGCGCCAGCCGAGTGGCCAAAGATCGAATAGGTCTGGCGAACCGAACCGCTGCCGTTGCGAACAGCATCGAAGACCTTCTCGATCGAGCGCCAGGCCCATTGCTCTGGCGGCTTCGGTGCCCCACCTTGCCGCTCGACCATGTTGCCAAAGTTGTAACCGGCATCGCCGGGAAACTGGGCACGCGTCATCTCGGGCACGACAAGCAGGAAGCGGTGCGTCTGGGCATGCCGGATCCAGTTGTCGCGATAGACATCGGCATTGCGCAGCACGCCGTGCATCACGAATACGATGCGGTCTGTCGGCTCAAGCCCGGCAGGGCGATAGGTCCATACGGTCATCGCCCCGCCGTCAGGCGCGGCACCAGGCACATCCACGGCGGCCGATCCTGGCGGTATCCGCAGGGTCTGTGCGAAGCCGCGCTCGGTGAGGCCCATCAACGACAATGCGAGAAGGGCAAGGCACCCAAAGATGTGAACAAGTCGCATGTTGACCTTTCCATGGCCGCTGCATGTTCAGGCCGCCAATTCAGCCTGCATTCAGAAGCATAATCATACGGTTTGACATCAAAGGGCAAAGCCCTTTTGTGCTGGGGGATCACCAAAAGTGCCGAACAGGCTCGTCCATCGCGACGTGTGGGTGTTCTTATGTGTCGTGCTGCTCTGGGCATGGATCGCTGCTCCTTGGCTGGGCGGCGAAGTGACCATCCCCTATGATGCCAAGGCGCATTTCCAGGCGCAGATCCAGTTTCTTGCCAACGCGCTGCACCGGGGCGATTCGCCGTTCTGGACGCCAAACATTTTTGGCGGATCACCTCAGATCGCCGATCCGCAATCGCTGATCTTTTCGCCGGCGATCCTGCTCGCGCTGTTCGACAAGGCACCGAGTTTCCGCACCATGGACACCTATGTGCTGGGGCTTCTGCTCGCTGGCGGGCTGGCTGTCGTGCAGTTCGGACGCGAGCGAGGCTGGCATCCGGCTGCGCAGATCGTGGCCGCGCTGGTGCTGGCCTTCGGAGCCTCCGCCTCCTGGCGGCTGCAGCATGTGGGGCAGGTGCAGAGCGTGGCGTGTTTCGCGGTGGCCTTCTGGCTGCTGGCCCGTTCGCTGCGGCTTGGCTCATGGCGCAGCGGGCTTGGCGCGGGCATCGCCGCAGGACTGATGGTGGTAAAGCCCGATCAGGTCGCGTTTCTCGGGGCGTATATCCTGGCGGCCTATGCGGCGTGGTTCCTCTTGAAAGACGGTGCGCCGTGGAAAGCGCTGAGGCGTGCCCTGCCGGCCCTTGGCACCGCTGCCGTGGCCGGGTTGCTCATCGTGGCCGTTCCGCTCGTCATGACGGTTCTATTCTCGGAAAACTCCAACCGCGCCGAGATCGACATCATCGAGGCTGGCAGAGGTTCACTGCATCCTGCCTCGCTGCTCACCGCCTTCGTGGGTGATCTTTATGGTGCCAAAGACCCGAACGTCGATTATTGGGGGCCGTCAAGTTCCGCCTGGTCGCCGGGCGGGCTGACGCTGTCGCAGAACATGGGGCAGCTTTATATCGGCGCGCTCCCCTTGCTCGCCGTGATCTTTTGCCTGGCCGGAGGCTGGCGGCAGCTTGACCGCGAGGCGCGCTTTGTCGTCTGCGCGCTGGCTGTGGCCGTCGTGTATGCGCTGGGTTTTTACACGCCGCTTTTTCCCCTGACATTCAGGTGGCTTCCTGGTGCCGACCTGTTCCGGCGTCCGGCCGATGCCACGTTCATGGTCGGCGCGTTGATGGCGTTCCTGTCCGGATTTGCCCTCAACGATGCCCTGACCCCGCCAGCTTCGCAGCGCACCCGCCGCCGCATCCTTGTCACCTTGCTTGTTGCCGTGGTGGCTGTGGGGATGTCTGCCGGTGTTGCGTTGTGGCACCAGCAGGCCATGCTCGCCTGGCCCGCGATTGCCACAGGGGTCCTATGGATGGTCGTCTGCCTCGCGGGCCTCGTGGTGGTGCAACGGCACGGAACGAATGCCAGCTCAGCGACATGGCAAAGGACAGCGACGGTCTGCGCCTGTCTTGCGGTTCTTGTGTCGCTTGATCTCAAGCTGAACAACGGACCAAACGAATCGACAGGTTTGCCACCGGCTCAATATGCCGTGATGGACCCTGAAACCGACAATCATACCGTGGGCTATCTCAAGGCGCTTCTGGCACGCGGGCAGCGCGAGCCTGCGCGGCGGGACCGGGTGGAGTTGCTTGGCATGGACTTCCATTGGCCCAATATCGGCATGATCCACGGTTTCGATCATGCCTTCGGCTACAATCCACTGCATCTGGCGGACTATACCGAGGCGACGGGAGCACGTGACCACATGGGCGGCGCAAAGGACCGGACGTTCACGACCATGTTCCCGTCATACCGCTCGACCTTCGCGGATATCCTCGGGCTGCGCTATGTCGTGTCATCAGTGCCTGTCGAGCAGATCGACAAGCGTCTGGTGCCAGGTGATCTCGTTTTGCTCAACCGTACACGCGATGCCTTCATCTACGAGAACCGGGCCGCCCTGCCGCGTGCCATGTTCGTGGCATCCTGGGAGCTCGCCGATTTCGATGCGCTGCGCGAAACGGGTTATCCGGCCGGGTTCGATCCGAAAAAGACACTTCTGCTGCAGGCCGTGCCTGATGCGGTGGTCATGGCAACCAAAGGCAAGGTCGAGGCGAAGGTCTCGATCAAGAGCTATGCCAACACGGAGGTCATCATCGAGGTCGAGGCTGCACAGGCCGGTTTCGTGGTGCTCAACGACGTCTGGCATCCATGGTGGAGCGCAACCGTCAATGGCGAGGACGTGGATATCCTGAAAGCCAATGTGCTGTTCCGCGCCGTTGCCGTCGAGGCTGGCAAGAGCACTATTCGTTTCACCTTCAATCCTCTTGAAGGTGCCATCGCCGAATTGCGTGACAGGGTGATGGGCACGGAAGACGAACTTCCCACCCATGTCGCCATGATCCCGTAATGTCCGGCCATCCTGATCGCAATGCAAGGAGAAAAGGGTTCCCGCATGTGGTCGAAGACAAGGCTCAGGCGCCGGGATCGCCCTTTAGGCCGGCGGCTGCGATACCCGCCATGGCGGCAAGTTCGTCATTGTCCGACGTGTCACCGGAGACACCGATGGCACCGATCACGCTGCTACTCTCGTCGCGGATGAGCACGCCACCAGCGACCGGGATCAACGTGCCGCCGATGGCATGGGTTGCTGCCGTGATGAAATGCGGACGCTCGTCAGCCATGCGCTGAATGGCGCGCGAACCGATGCCGAGCGAGAGCGCGCCAAGGGCCTTGCCGCGCGCGATGTCGCCACGCTTCAGGCTCGTGCCGTCTTCGCAGGCGCCGACCTTCAGGGCTCCGCGTTCATCAAACACCATGATGGCGAGTGACTTCATGTTTCTGGAACGGGCTTCCGCAAGCGTGGCATGGAGGATGGTCTGCGCAGCAGTGAGGGACAGTGGCATCGATGGTTTCCTGAGCGGATGGGCGCGTCGCGGGTGGGCGAGCCGCGGGTTGGAACGTCAGCGCACTCTGCGCATGGCATCTTTCAATCCGCGTCTTCAACACGGGACATAACCATGAGCCATGACGGGGGCAACCGTTTTTCCGGCAGCTGAGCAGTAGCCAGTCTTGTGCATGCTTCCAGCCAGAGGCATGGATGGTCAGGAGCGGGGTTCGCCAGGGGCCTTGCTTGGCTCTGCGCCGATCGCCTTCACAGCCGCCCAGACGCTGGCTGCGGAAAAAGCCATGCCAAATGCCAGATAGGGTGTGAAACCCTCACGGAGCGTATCGAGTATGGCATGCATGTTCGTAACCCTCCCTCATGTGACGGTGCCGGGATCCATGTCGAAGACCCGTTCATTCTCACGATTGATGTCCTCATGCTGAAATGGAGCCACTCTGTGGCCAGGCAAGATCGTCAGGGCGATGTCTGTTTCACGAATGCGTCATTCACCTGGAGCATGAAAGAGTTGCACAGCCTTGATGAGGGGGGAACCAGAAAGCCTTGCCGCGTGTTGGGTGCCTGTGCTTGATAGCAGTCAAGAACAATCATCGGAGGACGACATGGGACTTTTCAAATTCATCAAGGATGCAGGTGCCAAGATTTTCGGCGCAAGCCCAGCGCAGGCTGCGAGTGCCGAAACCTTGCAAAAGGAACTTGCCAACCATGGGCTGCCTTCCGATGTGCAAGTCACTGTCAACGGCGACAAGGTCAGCGTTTCAGGCGCAGCCATGACCACCGAGGAGGCCGAAAAGATCATTCTTGCGCTCGGGAACACCGTTGGCGTGGGGGAGGTCGAAAGCAATTTGTTGGTCAACAGCGAAGTTGCCGCCTCCAAGATGTACACCGTGCAGAAGGGCGACACGCTCTGGAAGATCGCCGAAGCTCATTACGGCAAGGGCAAGGGGCCGAAATACACCGAAATCGTTGCGGCCAACTCGCCACCGGTGAAGAATCCTGACCTGATCATGCCCGGCTGGGTCTTGCGTATTCCGCCGCTGGGATAATCGCGTACTTGCTGTCATTTTGTTTGAAAAGTCTCGTGTCGTGATTGCGAGCGAAGCGCGGCAATCCAGAATCGCCGCGAAAGCACGCCTGATGGTGGCATGTCTGTTCTGAAGGTCGTCGCAAACTGCGGCGACCGCACCGGATTGCTTCGCTGCGCACGCAATGACGCGTCCTAAGAGATAACAAGGCGGCACATCTCAGGTCGGCCCATCCATGATGGTCCCGATCTGGGCAGCCCCCCAGTGTCGGTTCATGACATTGATCGGAGCCGACACATTCCTGACCAGCGCACCAAGTCCTTCCGGCATGTCACGCTGGCGGGCCTGGATGAGCGGCCTGGCAGAGAAGCGGGTGGCTATCAGCGTCCATCTGTCGTCATAGATCCGGCGATGGCGTGAAAAACTGTGGTTGAACAGGATGTCACCCGCACGTTGTGCCCGTGAGAACTGGGGCTGGTGGACCGGCACGAAGCCGTTGCGGTCTGTGGCCACAGCATAGGCCATGTCAGTGTCCGGGCAGACATGACGCGCCATGATCTGAGGCATGTTGGCATTGAACCAGTCCTGTGCAGGGTGCTCGAACTGGGCGGGGTCCGTGCCCTTCTCGGCAACCAGTTCATGTGAGCAAAGCTGGGCGAGGGACACCTTGCGGTGGATGACGGCACGCATGAACGCGAAGGCGATCTCCGCGGCGAATTGTGTGGTGCGCGAAATATCCCTCATCGCCTGGCGCTGGAGGGCGCTGATGAGGGCTGTTTTCCTCGCATCGGCGAGATCGTCCTGCCTGTTCGTGACGCGGAATGACAAGGTCTTGCGGGTCCAGCCCACAAGTTCGCCTTCCAGCATGCCAAGCTGCTCGATCGTCACGCGGGCAGGCGATTGAGCCAGATCCTTCACGTCATGGGTGACATCGTCCATCATCCCGGCAGGTCGGTCGAGCATGAAACCATGCTCGCTGATATCGATGGTCGCGCTGCCATGGCACAGACCGTTGATGGTGATCATGGCGCGCTTGCGCACCGGCAGGCGTGATGTCCTGCGGCGGTTGCCGCCCAGGAGGCGCGCAGCAAGCGCCAGCCTGTCCAATTTCGCATCTGGTTCAACAGGCAGGTTGATGTGCCTGATGCGCTCCACCGCTTGCGAAACTCTCGGGGAAAGTGATGGGTACGTGTCGTTCATACCTGCACCTATAATCCCTTAAAGAGAGTATTTCATAAAAATACATTCATATCGTAAATGCGTTTGCCGGGCGGATGATGCCTGGCTGCATGACGGGAAGGCGCGCCACCATCGGGGCTGTATCAAGACCAGGAACAATGGCATCCTGTACGCACTGGCAGAAACGTGAACAGACGGGTTTGGCGAATGACACATGACTGGACGATGGAGCAGGTCAGCGAAGGCCTCGCTGCGGGGACGATCCTGCTGGTGGACGTGCGCGAGCCTCACGAATTCGAAATGGGGCACATTCCCGGCTCGGTGCCGATGCCGCTGTCACGGTTTGACGCGTCCGCACTGCCCATCGAGCCGGGCAAACGGCTCGTGTTTTCATGTGCAGCGGGCGTGCGGTCCTTGCGGGCCATCGATCTGGCACGGGCGGCGGGGCTTGATGCCGATACCCATTACCTAGGGGGCTTCAAGGACTGGTTCATGTCGGGTGGCCAGATCGAACGTGGGTGACGCGTTCGGGCGAGACCTCCTTGCCAGCAACATGTCTTGCAGACATGCCGCACCTGCGCTGACACACCTTCGTTGACACACCTTCGTTGACACATGGACGCAGTGCGCAAAGCGGGCTTGCGGTGCGCGCCGAATTGCTGAC
>JANMHN010000318.1:0-3705 GCA_031375185.1 Allobosea sp.
ACCCTCGTCCTTCGACGGGCTCAGGATGAGGGCATTGGAGTGGCGTCATTCGCAGCGCCTCTTTCTCATCCACCTCCGAGGTGATCCACCCTGATGTTCAGCAACCTGCACTACATCGGTTTCGGGGATGGCGGCTGGGGCTGGGCGCTGGTGCAAGGCGCGTGGGTCACGATTTCCATCGCGCTCGCCACGTTGCCCTTCGGGCTGGCGCTGGGGCTGACCATCGCGCTGATGACGCGCTCCGAGAATGCCATCGCCCGCTGGTTCGCCACCGTCTACACCACCGTGTTTCGCGGGGTGCCGGAGTTGCTCACGCTCTACATCATCTATTTTGGCGTCCAGATACTCGTCCAGCGCCTGCTTGAAGGCATCGGCATCAAGGGCTTCTCGATTCCGCCCTTCGTGGCCGGCATGGTGGCGCTCGGCATCGTGCTGGCGGCCTTTTCGTCGGAAGTCTGGGTCGGTGCGCTGAACGCGATCCACAAGGGCCAGCGCGAGGCCGGCGCTGCGCTCGGCCTTTCGAAGGCACAGATCTTCCGATTGATCGTCTTCCCGCAATTGATGCGCGTGGCGCTGCCGGGGCTTGGCAACAACTGGATGGTGTTGCTGAAAGAGACCTCGCTGGTGTCGGTGATCACCTTGCAGGACATCATGTTCATTGCCCAGCGCGGCTCCTCCAACACCAAGGAGCCGCTGCTGTTCTTCACGGCGGCGGCGCTGATCTACCTCGTGTTCTCGCTGATTTCGTGGTGGTTCTTTGACCGGCTGGAAAAGCGCTCCAACCGTGGCTTTGCTGCCTTTGGCGGGCAGACGCGATGACATGGTGCGAGCAGCCCGGCTACTGGATCGGCTCGGAGGTGCTGCAGAACTATGGCTGCCGCATGGCCACGGGCCTTGGCATCACGCTGCAGCTTGTGGCCGTTTCCGTCTCGCTGGGCTTCGTCATCGGGCTGGGATTGGCACTGGCGCGGCTCTATGGCCCGCGCTGGGCCGGCGCGCTGGTGGGAGGCTACACCACGTTCTTTCGTGGTACGCCGCTGCTTTGCCAGCTTTTCCTGGTCTATTACGGCCTCGGCCAGCTCCGGCCCTTCTGGCAGGATGTCGGGCTGTGGTGGTTCTTCCGCGAGCCGTTTTCCTGCGCGCTGTTCACCTTCACCATCAACACCGCCGCCTACCAGTGCGAAGTGTTCCGAGGTGCCATCCAGTCCATCGGCAAGGGCCAGTTCGAGGGCGCGCAGGCGCTGGGCCTGCACCGCGCCGCCACGCTGCGCCATGTCATCCTGCCGCAGGCCAGGATTGTGGCGCTGCGCCCGCTCGGCAATGAGCTGATCGTGATGATCAAGTCATCGTCGGTGGCCTCGCTCGTCACGCTGTTCGACCTGATGGGCGCGACGCGGCTGGCCTTCTCCCGCTCCTTCGATCTCAGCATCTATCTTTATGCCGCTCTGATCTACCTCGCCATGGTCGAGATCATCCGGCGGCTGTGGGACGTGATGGAGCGCAGGCTGACGCGGCATGTGGTGGTAAGGTAGAGGTGGCCGGGCTGCTGTGCGGGTTGTTCACCTGGACAGACAAAACCTCAGCCGAAGCAGAACCCCGGCAAAGCTGGCCCCGGTTCCAGCCTTAAAGCGGGCACGGCAATGTGATGCAGACTGCAAGGCAATAAACCCGGCGGATTGGCACAGGAGTTGCCTGCATAACCTTCGGCATCAGAACGCGCCGGGCCACTGCCGGTCCGGTCTCCTGATGGCCATGAAGGAGGGTCTGCGATGCAGCGCCGGTCATTTCTGAAAGTCGGCATTTTCGCTTCGATGGCGGCACCGGCGATCCTGCGCGCTCAGGGTGCCTGGCCGACCAGGCCGGTCAGGATCATCAACCCCTATGCGCCCGGCGGCACCTCCGATGTGGTTGTGCGCGCGCTTGCGCCGCTGCTCGAACGTGAATTCGGCCAACCTTTCGTGGTTGAGAACCGCGCCGGAGCCGGAGGGGCGCTCGGCACTGCGGCGGCGGTGTCCGCGCCGCCCGATGGGCATACGCTTCTCATCACCAACACAGGCCCGCTTGCCGTCTCGCCTTTCCTGGGCACGCCGCCGAGCTACGATGCGCAGCGCAGCTTCGCCTACATCACCATGTTTGGCGGTGCTCCGATCGTCTGCGCCGTAAAAGGCGACAGTCCGATGCGCACGATGGCGGACTATGCCGCTGCAGCTCGGGCGAAGCCCGATGCCGTCAGTTTCGGATCATCCGGCACGGGCTCGGTTGGCCACCTGGCCGGCAGGCTTTGGGCAAGGGAGGCCAAGGTCGAGCTGCTGCATGTTCCGTTCAAGGGTGCCGGCGAGGCAGAGCAAGCGGTCCTGGGCAGCCACACGACCAGTTTGTGGAACACGGTGGGCGCGCATGCCGGCGGCATTCGCGGATCCAGCCTGCGCGGGCTCGCGTTGACCAGCGCGACCCGCATCGCAACGACGCCCGACGTGCCAACGGTGATCGAAACCGGCTATCCGGGCGTTGTCGCCACGAACTGGTTTCTGTTGGCCGGCCCGGCCGGCTTGCCGGGGTCGATCATCGAACGATTGCGCGCGGCCATCACCCCGATGCTGGCCGAACCCGCCATGGTCGAGCGCTGGGTCAGCCTCGGTCTCGTCTCCCTGGGCAACCCGTCGCCAAGCGAAATCGCTGCATTCGTTGCCGCCGAAGCTGCGCGCTGGGAGCCGGTGGTGCGCACATCAGGGGCCTGATCCCGCTGACGCAGGCCCCGCCAGCTTGCGGCAACCCCATCTTCCGTGACATGAAAAGGGGCAGCTCGCGCCGCCCCTTTCCGATCTCGCAGGCATTGTCGAACGCTGGTCCGATCAGACGCCGAGCCTCTGCGCAGAGAGGACCCAGCCCTGTTGAGACCGCGAATGATGACAATGAGACACTGGATCACCTCCTTTCTGAATGAAGCCGGCGACAGTGCCGACATGGGCAGATTGCAGTGAGTCGGGTTAACGGCAAATGACAAAGTGTGTGGCAGCACTGGCGCGTGCCTCAGTGTTGCGCTAGGGCGACACCTGACCTTGCAAACGCACATTGGAGCCTTCCATGAAAACCGCATTCCTTGGCCTTGGCGTGATGGGCTATCCGATGGCAGGGCACTTGAAGAACAAGGGCGGGCACGAGGTCACGGTCTACAACCGCACCTATGCGAAGGCCGAGGCCTGGGTGCAGGAGCATGGCGGAAAGGCCGCGAAGACGCCTGCAGAAGCAGCCCGGGGCCAGGACATCGTCTTCGCCTGCGTCGGCAATGACGACGATCTGCGCGCCATCACCACTGGCAAGGATGGTGCCTTCGCGGCGATGGGCAAGGGCACGATCTTCGTCGACCACACCACCGCCTCCGCCGATGTGGCGCGCGAGCTTCATGCCGCCGCCAGGGCGCATGGCTTCGATTTCATCGACGCGCCCGTGTCGGGCGGGCAGGCGGGCGCGCAGAACGGCGTGCTCACCGTGATGTGTGGCGGTGATGCCGCGCCTTATGCGAAGGCCGAGCCGGTGATCGCCAGCTTCGCGCGCATGTGCAAGCTGCTGGGCGCGTCCGGCGCAGGCCAGCTCACCAAGATGATCAACCAGATTTGCATCGCCGGGCTGGTGCAGGGGCTGTCCGAAGGGCTGCATTTCGGCCAGAAGGCCGGGCTCGACATCGAGGCCGTGGTCGAGGTCATC
>JANMHN010000323.1:0-3269 GCA_031375185.1 Allobosea sp.
TTTCTCAGTCTCGCCTATGTGGTGGTGGCGGCCTACAGCTATTTTTTCTTCGCGGAGGATGTGGGCCTGGCCCGGCTCGCAGGCTTTGGCCTGATCATTGCGGGCACCATCCTGATCGCACAAAGCTGACGGGCAGCTTGCCCCAATTGGACACAGGAACGGTTTTTCATGAAACACATCATCATTGGCGGCGATGGATTTGTGGGACAGCGTCTGGCGCTTGACCTCGCGCAGGCCGGCGAGGAGGTCATCATCGCCGACATCCACAACAGCGCCCACGCAGCTTACCGCAATGCACGTTTCATCCGCATCGATGTCACCGCGCCCGTCACGCTCACGGCGATCCCGATCGCGCCGGATGATGTGGTCTACAATCTCTCCGCCAAGATGCTGTCGCCGATCATGCCACGCGCCAAGCGCCATGCCTTTTTCTGGCCGGTGAACTTCGACGGCACCAGGAACATCCTCGAATGGATGCAAGCCAAGGGTGCCTCAAGGCTGGTGCATTTCACCACCGACATGATCTATGGCCACTCGGTCAGCGTGCCGCAGACCGAGGACCATCCCGCCAATCCGCTTGGCGAATACGGCCTGAGCAAGCTCGCCACCGAGACGCTCTGCGAGGACTATCGCGCCAGGGGCTTCCGGATCTCGATCTTCCGTCCGCGCCTGATCATCGGGCCGGGAAGGCTTGGCATCCTGTCAAAGCTGTTCAGGCTGATCGACATGAACCTGCCCGTGCCGATGATCGGGGCCGGCAAGAACCCCTACCAGTTCATTTCGGTGTTCGATTGTGCATCGGCCTGCCAGGCGGCCTGGCGCGCCGGTTTCCCGAACAGCGCCTACAATCTGGGCTCGGACAATCCGCCGCCGGTCAGGCAGCTTCTGGGAGACCTCATCCGGCATGCAGGCAGCCGCTCGATCCTGCTGCCGACACCAGGCTGGGCGGTCAAGCGGACACTGGATGCTCTGGACATGATCAACATGCCACTGATGGACCCCGAGCAGTATCTCATCGCCGACGAGGTCTGCATTCTCGACACCTCGAAAGCCAAGCGCGAACTCGGCTGGACCCCGCGCTACAATGACAGCGACATGCTGATTTCGGCGTACGCGGAATATCGCAAGAGTTCGAGTGCCTGAATTCTATCCATCGTCCTCATCCTGAGCTCGTCGAAGGACGAGGACGACATACAAACCATTCGCATCGCCTCCTGAAGCTCCTCCTTCGACGGGCTCAGGATGAGGATCGCGGGATTGGACAAAACACAATCTTTGGAGACCACAATGAGCATGGCCGCCCACAACCTGACCGATGCCGCTTCCGCCCGCCCCCAGCTTCTCAGCGTCGAGGACGCGAAAGCGCTTGATGTGGGCCGCATGAAGGAGCTGTTCACCGCCCATCTCAATCCGGGGCAGGTGCATTTCCTCAAGCTGCTGGGTTTTGACAAGATCAAGATCGAGAGCGCCAAGGGCATGCACTACATCACCGATGACGGCCGCAAGATTCTCGATTTCTTCGGCGGTTTTGGTTCGGTGGCGTTCGGCCACAACCATCCGCGCGTGGTGGCCGCGCGCAAGCGCTTCCAGGACGAGAACCGCCACGAGATCTGCATGGCGTTCATGTCGCAATATGCGGTGGCGCTGGCGACCAACCTGGCCCGCATCGCGCCGGGCGACCTGGACATGGTGTTTCTCGGCTCATCCGGTTCCGAAGCCGTCGAAGCCGCCATCAAGGTGGCGGAACAGGCGCAAGGGCCAGCCAAGTCGAAGGTCATCTATGCGGCCAATGCCTTTCACGGCAAGACCAAGGGCGCGCTGTCGGTCACTGATTCCAACCTGTACCAGCAGCAGTTCGCGCTGGTGGACCATCGGGTCAAGGTGCCGTTTGGTGATCTGGACGCCATCCGCACCGCCATCGAAAGCGATCCGTCCATCGGCATCGTCATCCTGGAAACCATCCAGGGCGGGGGCGGCATCATCGAGGCTCCGGCCAGCTTCTGGCAGGGCCTCCGCAAGCTGTGCGACAAGCACGGCGTGCTCTGGATCGCCGACGAGGTGCAGTGCGGGCTGGGCCGGACCGGGCGCTTTTTCGCCTTCGAGGAGTTCGGCGTCATTCCCGACGTGACCGTGCTGGCCAAGTCGCTTGGCGGCTCCAAATCGGCCATGGCGGCCATGATCGCCCGCCGCGATGTCTACATGAAGGCCTATGGCAAGCCCAAGACGGCGCTGATCCACGGGCCGGCCACATTTGGCGGCATCGGCGAGGCCTGCATCTCCGCCATTGAAGGCTTGAACATCCTTTATGACGAGGATCTGATCGGCAATGCGGAGCGGCAGGGCGCGCATCTCGTCGCACGCTTGAAAGCCATCAAGGCCAAGCATCCGTCGCTGATCAAGGATGTGCGCGGCAAGGGCTTCATGGTCGGGGTCGAGTTCAACGACATCTCCGAGACCCTGCCGTTTGGCCTCAAGCACATGGTCGCGCTGCTTGATGACAAGCTCAAGGGCTCGCTCTGCGGCTTCATCGGTGCGCTGCTGCTGAAGGACTACGACACGCTGGTCGCCTTCACCGAATACAACCGCAATGTCATCCGGCTTGAGCCGCCGCTCATCGCCACCCGCGCGGATGTGGACCAGTTCTGCGACGCGTTCGACGATCTCCTGTCACGCGGCATGGCGCGGATTGTCACGGACTACCTGCGCAAGGTGGCCGTGAAGTGAGGAGTTCCCTCTCCCGACCCGGCTTCGCCGCGCCACCCTCTCCCTGAACGGGAGAGGGAAAGAACACAGCGCGCCCTCCCTCTCGCGCCCAGGGAGAGGGATTGAGGGAGAGGGCACTACCCCGTCACACGACGCCAGAAATTCGATGTGAAGGCCGGGTCGATGTGCGTGGCGAAATCGCGCCAGTGCGGAAATGAGGCTTCGAACACAGCGGGCGACATCCGCGCGTCCTTGTAAGGATTGACGCGTCCGCCTGCCGCCAGCGTGATCTTGTCAAGCTCGTCCAGAAGCGCGTCGGTGCGCGCCCCGCGATAGGGCATGTCCAGTGTCAGGGTCGCTCCCGGCATGGGGAAGGACATCATGCCGGGTGAGGCCATGTCGCCGAACAGCTTGAGCACGGTAAGGAACGAGGCCTCGCCCGCAGCGTGGGTGGCGCGGAGCATGTCTGCCACCGCATCATGCGCCACCGGCATGGGCACGGCGCACTGGAACTGGCGCAGGCCCTTTGGTCCGTAGGCGCGGTTCCAGCCCGCAATGCGGTCAAG
>JANMHN010000334.1:0-3463 GCA_031375185.1 Allobosea sp.
ACCTCGCCGCTGACGGCAAGATCGGCACCGGCAGCGCCGTACAAGTACCGCGCGGTCACGTCGATGGTGGTGGCTGAGCCTGCGCGAATAGTGTCGGAGCGCGACGCCACCGTCACGTCAACGCGGTCCGGGACATAATCCTCGACCAGGAACTTCGCCTCGCCAACCGGCTTGCCCTTGACGTCGGCATAGGCTTCGACACGCCATGTACCGCGCGCCGCGCCGGAAAACAGCGCGAGCGAATGGGCACGCCCGCCGCCGCCCTGATCCTGCACCACGACACGGCGGTGCTCGACGCCATCCGGCCGCTTGAAGATCAATGTCAGCGGCAGACCGGCCACGGCCTTGCCCGCCGGGTCGCGCAGCAACGTCGTCAGGTTCACCGTCTCGCCGGGACGATAAACCCCGCGTTCGGTGGCCATGAAAGCATCCAGCCCCACAGGAGCCAGACGCCCCTTGACGCCGCGATCCGCCAGATCGAAGCTGGAGGCCGCCACATCCAGAAAGCCGTAATCGCCCTTGCCATCGCCAGCGGCGACCAGCGCAGGTGCCATGCCATCGGCGCCGCGCGCCAGCCCGCCATCAAAACGGGCATGGCCGGATGCGTCCGTGCGGATCGTGGCCAGCACGTCATTGTTGCGGGCGATCAGGCGCAGCTCGATGCCTGGCATGGGCTGGGCGGTGGCCAGCGAGCGGGCCAGCACATGCATGCCATCGGCACCGGAAAAAGCGGTGAGGCCAATGTCGGAGACCACGAACCACTGGGTGACGAGATCCTCGCCGAAAAGGCCTTCCTCACTGTCGCCAGATGCGGTCAGCGAGGGGCGGCGCACGCGTGCCGTCATCACATGCACGCCGGGTTCGAGCCTTGGCACGGCTTCCGTCACCGGAAACGCCGTCACGACATCACGGTTGAGTTCGTTCTTCGTGGCAAGCTGGCCGCTCCAGAGCTTCACGCCCTTCTGCCGCTCGATCTCGCGGGCGGAAAAGTCACTCAGCTGCTTGAGGAAATCCTCGGAGCGCACGGTGGGGGCCAGCGAACGGTCGCCGATGCGATAGACATCGATCTCGACCTTGTCCGTGTTGACCGACACGACGGGGATGCCTTCCTGACCCGTCTTCGGCAGCACATAGTTGCGGCCCGTGAAGCGCACCTGCGGAGAGCGGTCGCGCACGTAGATATCGTAATCGGCGGTCTTGAGCAGTTGCTCATCCACGTTGGAGGGCAGGCCCTGGCGCAGGACGATCTTGTAGCGCTCACCATGCTTCAGGCCATCCACGCACAATTGCTGGCCTTCCGCCGTGATCGCGGGCTGCTGCGCTCCCTGAACCACCACGAAGGGAGCAAAATCGACACGGCCACGGGCCAGCGGATCGGAGAAGGTGAAACAGGCACGCGGGGTGGCAGCATCTGAATCCACCTTGTAGTCGCGGATCTGGAAGCCGCGCTTTTCGCGCAACTCCGCATAGGTCTGCCGCAGGCGCGCGTTGTCCTGCGCAGCCAGGCTGAGGCGATAGGTGTCCAGCGCGGGCCGCCACATCTCGCGCACCTCATAGGCGCGTGCGAGAACAGCCAGCGCCGCGCCTTCTTCCGGCCGTGTGCGCGCGCGCTCATAGGCGGCGTAGGCGGCGGCGGTCGCGCGGTCACGGTTGGTGTAACGCTCGCTGTAATCGTTGGTGGCATCGGCGATGGCAAGCGCCGTCTGCGCGAAGCCAAGCCAGTTGGCCCCGTCGCGCGGATCAGCCGCGATGGCAGCAGACGCGGCGGCGATCGCGCCCTTGCTGTTGCCGCCGCGCAGGGCGGCTGCCGCATCCTGCCGCCACGCCTGGGCCGGTTTTGACGCTGCATTGGGCGCAGCCCGGCGCAGGTCGGTTTCCAGCCGCACGGCCTCGTTGCGCAAATCCTCGCGCACAAGTGCCTTTTGCGCCTGAGCAGGAGTGAACGTGGCGGGATTGAAAACGAGGCACAGCGCGCAGGCAAGCGCAGCCCAGAAGCGGCCAGACATCGTGTTTCTCCCCGAAACAAACCCCATCGGCGCTCTGCAAAGTCTGCGAACACCGTCCCCGATTGGCAGCTTAACAGGGGTGAAGTGTTCCGCAAGGTGAAGTCTTGGCGAGGACGGAGATTGCTGGAAAGTGCATGGCTGCCTATTCAAGGTGTCATTCGCGGCGACGCGGCACGCGTCGGGAAGGGAATCCATTTCCTGCCAAGGCGACACAGGTGGATCCCCTTCCCAGCCCTTCGGGCTGCCGGGGATGACACCCCTTTTGGCTGCCGGCCTTGCGTGTCCAAATTGGCCGTCTCGACAATCACGGCTTGCGCTGCGACATTGCGGCCCTGTCGGGCGTTGCAGCCAAGGGTGCAGACCATGTTGAACCGAGCCTTGAGCGTTGTCATCGCAGGCCTTGCCATCAGCACCTCCTTGGTCACCCCCGCCTTCGCGCAAGCGCCGCGCCCGGTTGCGCCCCAGCCCGCACCCGCCGGGCCTGCCCTTGATCCGGCGCAAGCGGCCTCGAAAGCGGCTTATGACCGGCTGGACGAGGCCGAGCGCAAGGCCATCCAGAACGACCTGATCTGGACAGGCGATTTCAACGGGGTGGCGGGCGGCGAATTCGGCAAGCGCACCTACGATGCCATGCTCGCCTTCGAGCGGCGCACGCAAGGCATCGCAGATGGCATCCTGACCCCGCCCGAACGCAACGCCCTGAAGCGCGACTCGGATGCCGCACGCGCCACCTTGCGGTTTGCCTCGATCACGGACCAGACGACCGGCATCCGCATCGGCCTCCCCCAGGCGCTTCTCACCCAGCGCGTGGCGGTGGACAATGGCGCGGTGTACCGGCGGGCCGATGGCGCGGTATCGCTGCAACTCAGCAAATTGCCGCCTGCGCAGGCCTTTGCCGACCTGTTCGAGCAGATGAAGCAGGATGGGCCGGGCCGCAAGGTCACCTATCGCCTGCAGCGTCCGGACTGGTTCGTGGTGTCCGGGGAGGAAGGCGCGCGGAAGTTCTACACAAGGCTGGCCAACGGCCCTGACGGCGTGCGCGGCTACACCTTCCGCTACCCCATCGACCAGTCCGCCACGCTTGACCGGATCATGATCGCCATCGCCAACACATTCGAGCCGTTTCCCGGAACCGACGTAGCTGCCAACCCGGCACGCATGCCCGCCCCGCCCGCTGCCGGCACGATGGTTTTGGCGCCTGCGCTGATCCAGCCGGCCTTGCGGGCCAGCGAGCCTCGCTATGCGGTGTCCGGCGCGTCGCTGGGCAATGGCATCGTGCTCACCAGCAAGGCGGCCTTCAATGCCTGCGCCAACCCGACGGTCAATGGCCAGCCGGTGACGTTGGCAGCCGACCCCGCGCCCGGCGACATCATCCGGGTGACGGCTCCCGGCCTCAACCAGCCCGCCATCCAGATCGGGCCAGCCAACTCCGCTGCCAGCGTGTTCACGCTGTCGCT
>JANMHN010000349.1:0-5317 GCA_031375185.1 Allobosea sp.
TCACATCGATTGCTTGCGCAATCAAATAGTGAGCTCTGAAACGCAAGACCGCCAATGTCTCATCTGTGACCGACCCGAAGGTCAGTCCGCAAGAACATCGCCGTCCACGTTTCTCTTTCTGTCTGCACTTGTCAAAGAGCGACGCTTCAAAGACAACTTTTGTCAGGTCCCGAAAGTGATTCGGGTTGAACAATCGTTTCTCAAGAGAAGCGTTGTCGCGGCGTCGCCGTGTGGCGTTGCCGTCGGTGTGGAGCGGATATAGTCGGCGGCAGGCTGGAGTGTCAACACCCATTTTCAAAGTTTTTTGCCGAATTCGCTTTTTTCTGGGCCGATCACCGCGAGCAGTCCGGGTGCAGATGCCGGAAACCGGCTCGATGCGCCTCGATTTCGCCTGAAATCACTGTTCTGAAGCAAAAACAGCTTGCATCGTCAGGCCGACATGTGCGGATCGTTTCAACGATATGCCGTCCGCGACCACGATCCGGAGGTTGGACATGGCCCCCGGTCTTGGCGTATCCAGAACATGCGACCGCGAATGCGTGTCGCGATATTATTGCACACAGAGGCGGGCACCAGTTTTGTGCAAGAGCGTTTTCACCAGTCAAGGTGCATCCCGTGGGCAACCTGAGACCAGCTTGATGCAGGATGCACCTTCCTTGATCCAGCATGCACCTGCAGGGTCGGTCTTCGCCATGCCTGATACGTTGCCATGAACCAGCACGCCACGTCACAGGCTGCCGCCATCTTGCCTGCAGCATCACCGGTTCATGTTTCGGGTGCTGCCGAACGGCGCAGGACAGCATCTGCAACGCTGTCTGGCGCATTGGGGCTTGGAGACCAGCCTGCGATGATGCTGTCGGGTGCTGCACATCCTGCAACCGAGCGCCACGGCTTCTCCTATCGCTGGCTTCTGGCCAGCCTTCTCGTCGGCGTGTGCGGCAGTGCCCTTCTCAGCGCTGCCATCTATGTAGCGGTCCAGGGCGACACGTCATTCGCGGAAATCCCGGAACTGGCGCAGCCTTTGGGCCAGCCTGGGCCGGAGCTGGCAACACCATCCGCCCGGAAGGCCGACAAGCTGGTGCAGCAGACGGCATTGCCCAGTGCGCGTCAGTTGATACGTGCGCCCTTCACACAGCGTGTCGGCGACAGGGAAGTGATCAGGAACAGGCCCTTCATCAGGCTGGCTGCGGGCCTCTCGCTCACATCCGGCACCTACAGCGCCGACATTCCGCCTTTCAATCCCCTCAGATTGTTCTCCGAAGGTGGGCCCAGCGTCGAGAGAAGTGCGGAGCAGCCCGTTGATGTTCCCGATGCGGACGTTTCACTGGTCAAGCGTGACCTTGGAGCGGTCGTCTTTGCCGACCAGAGCGGTGGTCTGTCAGATGCGGATGTGATTGCGCAGCTTGAGGAAGAAAAGGCCAACCAGGCAGCAGCCGGACGCAGGGCCGTTTTGCCGATCCCGCCGCAGCTGATGCTCAGCCGCACGCTTCGCACGCCGGGCGAGACGCCGCAGGGCCCGCTCGCCTACGCACCCGCCACAAACACCACCTTCTCCAACATCGAAGTTCGCGTCGTGCCGGAAAATGTCACGGAACTGGCCAAGACGCGCCCCAATGCAACCAGAGATGCTCCGGTCGAGGAACGCGTCCTGCTCATCCGCCGGGGTGAGACCCTTGAAGGGGTGCTTCGCACCGCCGGTGCCAGTGCGGAGCAACTCAGGACACTTGTGACGGCGTTCGGCGGGCGGGCCAAGGTCCAATCCCTGCCGGAGGGCCAGGTCATCCAGATGATGACACTGGCGCCGGCCAGACCGGGCGAGCCACGCCAGATCGTACGCGTATCGCTGGTCAGCGAAGGGCGCGTCGACCTGATGGTGGCGCTCAATGACCGCGGAGTCTTCGTGCCGGTACAGATCGTGCGTGAGGATGAAGAACCCAGACCGCGCCGAACCGTGCGGACGGCGCGTGGTTCAACGGCGGAAAGCGACGAGGATGATGCCGAGAACGAAGGCACGGGCGCACGCCTGTACGACAGTCTCTACGAGACAGCCATGCGCTACGAGATGCCCCGGCAACTGATCGACGAAATGGTGCGCATCTTCGCCCATGATCTCGATTTCCAGAGAAGGGTGAGCGGAGGCGACAATCTTGAGGTCATCTTCACGGACGAGGAGGATGGCGAAGGCAGCCGCACCGAACTGCTGTTTGCCTCGCTCTCGGTCGGAGGCGAAACCCGCCGCGTCTACCGTTTCCACGCACCCGATGACGGCATCGTCGATTTCTTTGACGAGGATGGCCGTTCCTTGAAGAAATTCCTCCTGCGCAAGCCGGTCGTCGGCGATTCGGAAATGCGCTCCGGGTTCGGCATGCGTTTTCATCCCGTGCTGCGTTATTCCAAGATGCACACAGGTGTTGACTGGGCCAATGGCCGCGTCGGCACACCCATCCTTGCGGCAGGCCATGGCACGATCATCAAGGCGGGCTGGGATTCAGGTTATGGACGCCGTGTCGAGATCCAGCATGCGAACGGCTATGTCACCACTTATTCGCACATGTCCACCTTCGGGCGGGGTGTCGAGGAAGGTGCCCGCGTCCGTCAGGGCCAGGTGATCGGTACGGTGGGCAATACAGGCCTCTCCACGGGGCCTCACCTGCACTACGAGGTGATCGTCAACGGCAACTTCGTCAACCCGATGAAGATCAGGCTTCCGCGCGGACGTGAACTGGACGGACGGGTGCTGACCGACTTCAGGAGGCAGCGCGAGGCCATTGACGAACTGGTCGTCAAGGGTGGCGGCTCGCGGGTCGTGGCGCAGCGCGACGTCCGGCAGAACTGATTGTCAGCCCTTTTCCTCATCATCCTGCCGGTCTTTGCCTTGATCATGATCGGCTATGTGGGGCGTCGCACCCAGATCCTGAGCAACCGCACGGGTGATGGCCTGTCCGATTTCGTGTTCACGCTTGCCGTTCCGTGCCTGCTGTTCAGGACGCTTGCCAAGGCGGACATTCCCGCCGTCCAGCATTGGGGATATTGGCTCGCCTATTTCACGGGTGTTGCCGTCTGCTGGTTTCTGGGCATGCAGATCGCCAGCCGCTTCTTTCAGCGCAATGGTCCTGCAGCCGTGACATGCGGTTTCGCGGCAGCGCAGTCCAACACCGTTCTGGTCGGCATCCCCATCATCCTCAAAGCCTTCGGAGAGGCAGGAGCCGTGCCGCTGGCGCTGCTGCTGGCCATCCACCTTCCCGTGACGATGACAACGGCAACGCTCCTGGCCGAAGGGCGCAACACCTCTCCAAGGCACATCCTGTCCAAGCTGATCGGCCACCCGATCATCCTCGGCATTCTTCTGGGCTCAGCCTTCAGGCCCTTCGCCGCCGCCGCACCCCAGCCCCTCTGGACGATCATCGATGCGCTGGCTGAAACCGCTGTTCCATGCGCCCTCATCTGCCTTGGCATCGCCCTTTGCCGCTACGGCTTCGAAAGTGGGTTGAAGCTGCCCCTGATCCTGAGCGCTCTGAAGCTGGGACTGCACCCTCTCATCGTGTTCGTGCTCGTCACCTTCGTGTTCACGATGCCGCCGGCCTGGTCGGGTGTCGCTGTCATGTTCGCGGCCTGCCCCTGCGGAATCAATGCCTACCTGTTCGCGGAGCGCTACAAGGACGGCATGGCCGAGGCTTCGACCGCCATCGCGTTGTCAACGTTGCTGTCGGTGATGACCATGGTGATCTGGCTGGCCATTCTCGGTCTTCAGGCCTGAGCGAACCCGAACTGCGCCCTGATTGTCGCCGCGGTGTCGTTCCCCGCCCTCACATCTGCCAGCGCACGCGAATTGCGGCTTTTGCCGAGCTTCTCATCCTGATCATCCAGGATCAGCCGATGAAACTGGTAGTGCGGTGTCGACAGGCCCAAAAGCGCCTGCAGCAGGACATGGATCTCGGTCTGGTCTTCCAGATCCTGCCCGCGCACGACATGGGTGACGCCCTGGAGGGCATCGTCGACCACGACGGACAGATGATAGCTGGTCGGTGTCTCCTTGCGTGCCAGTACCACATCTCCCCAGCGCTCGGGATGCACGGCGACCTCTTCAGCCCTGCCATCCGGCCAGAAGCGGGTGTAGCTCAAGGGGCGACCGACACGCGTCATCGCCCGCGCCATGTCGAGCCGCGTCACCACGGAATCGCGGCGGGGTGGCCTGTCGCGGCAAGTGCCGGGGTAAAGAACGGCCCCGTCAGGGTTGCGCGCAGATGTGCTGCCCGCTGCGGTCTTGATCATGTTGCGCGAGCAGCCGCAGGCATAAAGCAGCCCCATGCCGCCAAGCTGGTCGAGGGCCGCACGGTAATCGTTCATGTGCGCAGATTGCCGCCTGATCTCCGGCGCAAAGGAAATGCCAAGCCAGCGCATGTCTTCAAGGATGGCCGCCTCGAATTCTGGCCTGCACCGGACCGGATCGATGTCCTCGATGCGGAGCAGCAGTTGGCCGCCAAGCCGCCGTGCCTCGGCTTCGTTCTGCAATGCCGAAAAGGCATGGCCCAGATGCAGCCGCCCGTTCGGGCTGGGTGCAAAGCGTAAGACGGGTGGTGTCATGAGGCCTGGTCTGTCAATGACGGGAATGTCAGGTTGTCAGTCCCGCTATAAGGCATTGCACCCCAAAGCGGACATCTGTTTTGTGAGGGTGCCGCTCCGGCCCATGACGATCTGGCGGAAAGGTCAGAATGACACGGCGCATCGACAATGACAGCGACATCAGCGAGGGTCTGGCGCATCTTGCCGCGATCGAGCCGCGATTTCGTCCGGTCATCGCGCGAGCTGGCCGCGTGCCGCTGCGCCGGACGCCATCAGGCTTCGAAGGCCTTTCGCGCACCATCGTCTCGCAGCAGCTTTCGGTTGCATCGGCTCGCGCCATCTGGGCGCGCGTGACCGAGCGCTACCCCGCGCTTTGTCCTGACCATATTCTTGAGGCGACCGAGGCTGATTTGCGCGGATGCGGTCTTTCAGGGCCGAAGATCCGCACCATGCGGGCCGTCGCGCAAGCGGCTGCCGACAAGCGGCTGGATTTCCTGTTTCTCGAAAATGCCAGCCCTGAAGACGTGCATGCGATGATGACAGGCGTGACAGGCATCGGGCCCTGGACAGCCGACATCTATCTCATGTTCCATCTGGGGCACGCGGACATCTTCGCGCCGGGCGATCTGGCGCTGCAGGAGGCTGTGCGCCTCGGCTTTGGCCTCACCGCCCGCCCCAGCATCAAGGAACTGGCGGGCATGGCCGAAGCCTGGACACCGTGGCGCGCTGTGGCCGCGCGGCTGCTCTGGGCCTA
>JANMHN010000383.1:0-1680 GCA_031375185.1 Allobosea sp.
GTCGGCGTCGATGCCGATCACGTCCTCGATCTCGCTCTTCGCGTTCTCGGTGTCGAGGCGCAGACGGTGGCCAACTGCTACACCGCGCTGGAGCTCGGTGTCGAGGTGGTGCCGGTGCTGAACAAGATGGACCTGCCGAACGCCGACCCCGAGAACGCCAAGAGCGAGATCGAGGACGTGATCGGCATCGACGCTGACGACGCCATCCCGTGCTCCGCGAAGACTGGCATGGGCCTGGACGACATCCTCGAAGCCGTCATCGCGCGCATGCCGCCGCCGCGTGGCAACCCCGACGGCCCGCCGCGCGCCATGATCGTCGATAGCTGGTTCGACAACTACGTCGGCGTCGTGATGCTGGTGCGGGTGGTCGACGGCGTGCTGCGCAAGGCCGACCGCATCCGGATGATGGCCACCAACACCGTCTACCCGATCGAGCACCTGGGCGTGTTCACGCCGAAGTCCGAGAACCGGGATCAGCTGCGCGCCGGCGAAGTCGGCTTCATCATCGCCGGCATCAAGGAGCTGCAGGCCGCCAAGGTCGGCGACACCCTGACGCTGGAGAAGAAGCTGCCGAACAATGCCGGCCCGGCCACCGAGGCGCTGCCTGGCTTCAAGGAGATCCAGCCGCAGGTGTTCGCCGGGCTGTACCCGACCGAGGCCAGCGAGTACGACAGCCTGCGCGACGCGCTCGAGAAGCTCAAGCTCAACGACGCTTCGCTGCACTACGAGCCCGAGGTCAGCCAGGCGCTGGGCTTCGGCTTCCGCTGCGGCTTCCTCGGCCTGCTGCACATGGAGATCGTGCAGGAGCGGCTGGAGCGCGAGTTCGACCAGGACCTGGTGACTACTGCACCCAGCGTGGTCTATGAGGTGCAGCTCGGCGACGGCACCGTGCTGCAGGTCGAGAACCCCAGCAAGATGCCCGACATCGGGCGCATCGCCGAGATCCGCGAGCCCATCGTCACCGTGCACCTGTACATGCCGCAGGACAGCGTTGGCCCGGTAATGACGCTGGCCAACCAGAAGCGCGGCATTCAGCTCAACATGGCCTATCACGGCAAACAGGTCATGCTGACCTATGAGCTGCCGCTGGCCGAGATCGTGCTGGACTTCTTCGACAAGCTGAAGAGCGTCAGCCGCGGCTATGCATCGATGGACTACGAGTTCAAGGAGTACCGTGCCGCCGATGTCGTCAAAGTGGACATCATGATCAACGGCGACCGAGTCGACCCGCTGGCGATGATCGTTCACCGCGCGCAGAGCCAGTTCCGGGGCCGTGCGGTCGTGGCCAAGATGCGCACGCTGATCCCGCGCCAGATGTACGACGTGGCCATTCAGGCGTCCATCGGCGCCCACATCATCGCCCGCGAGGACGTCAAGGCGCTGCGCAAGAACGTACTGGCAAAATGCTATGGCGGTGACATCACCCGCAAGCGCAAGCTGCTGGAAAAGCAGAAGGCCGGCAAGAAGCGCATGAAGCAGATCGGCACGGTGGAAGTGCCGCAAGAGGCCTTCCTCGCGATCCTGCAGGTCGAAGACTGACCTTCCTCTCCCACTTCCCCCCCGCAAACGACCATGATGAGTGCTCTCACCGCCGTGCTGTACTGCGCCCTGCTGGTCTACGGCTCCGGCTGGTGGCTGGGCTACTGGATCGGCAATTTTTCACTGCTGTTGTTTGTGCTC
>JANMHN010000392.1:0-1669 GCA_031375185.1 Allobosea sp.
ACATCGCCGGGGCCACGGCACGGACCTATGTGGTGCAGGCTGCGGATCAGGGATCGACGCTGCGCTGCGTCATCACCGGCACGAACAGCTTTGGCGCGGCCAGCTTCACCACGGCGAATACGGCGGTGGTGCCGTGAACGCCTTTTCCGGCTTAACGCTTCTGTTAAATTGATCCGGATGCTTGTCTTGAGCCTTACGGATACACGCGTTCCGGCATGAGCCCCTGCAGGGTGCGACGTAGGTGCTTGTTCTCGATCACCACGCCATCGTCGCGTCTGCGATTGTTCAGCTTCCGTGTCTGCAGTGACTGCGCCAGCGTGTCCTGGGTGATGCGCAGGCCTTTGGCATAGGGCTTCTCGTTCCACGTGCGGATTTTCTCCAGCGCAGCGGCACGGCCATCATCATCACCGGCCATGCGGGCCAGCGCCCAGGCGTTCACCATCTTGCGCCGCTCCTTGAGCACGTCCGCTTCGGCATTGCGCAGGCTCTTGTTGCGCTCATAGGCTTCGGAGATCCTTGCGGACGTGAACCCTGATGCCCGTGCGATGATGTCCCACGCATCCAGACGGTCGCGCTCGATGACCGGATCACCGCGCACATTCAGAACGCCTTCGTTCGCGAAGCGGTAGGACTTCAAGATGTCGCCGATGAATTTCGGTGTCAGCAGCTCGGCGCCACGCGCAATGTTGCCTTGTGCCACCAAGCTGACGCCCTGGCCGGCATTGACGACAAACGATCCGGTGACACCCAGCGCTGCAACGACAAGCTCGCGATACCAGTTTCGCCCCTCGGAATTGCCTTCAGGCATGCGCATGAAGAAATCTGGCATGCCCAGCCGCGACGTCAGATCGAGCCTCGTCAGGTATCCCGGCACACCCTTCAGGATCATGCCGCCGATGTCCGGCCCAAACAGCTGCAGCACGTGGCTTTCCATCTCGGCCTTGAAGTCGCGCGGATCGTCGCCGTCGTCGAAGAACAGCCCGGCAATTGCCATCAGGACGTTGTATCCCGCGAAGCCTGTGACACCGGCCAGCATGGTCATCATGCCCATGATGCCGGCCAGCTGGAACCGCGCCTCGCGCTTCGCTTGCGGTGTCTCGCCTTTCAGCGACTGATGGATGTCGCGCGTGAGGCGATACCACATGTTCAGCTGATAGTTCTGGAACACCAGCAACACCTTGGCCGTGTCGCTCTGCAGGACACGGGCGCGGCTGCTGTTCGAATAGTCAAAGTGCGCCTTCCAGGTCAGGTCATGGGCGGTGTTGATCGCCTCGCGCTGATCCTGCCCCTGGTCGCGGGCCAGCCGGTATGCCGCCAGCGCGGTCACCTCGCGGTTCATGACCTCCGCCTTGTGGAAGGCCCAGGCGATGACCGACATGACTTTGGCGCGCACCGGGGAATACTGCACGCCAGTGTCACCAACCCCGGCCAGCTCGTGCGACTGCGTGCGGTCAACCAGCCCGGATTCGTAGAAGGCGTCCATCGCCGCACGCTCGTCGCTGGTCAGGCCCTTGGCGTTGCGCGCATTAAAACCGCCACCGATGAAGTCCTTCGACGCCCGGAGCACTGCAGCCGATGCCTTGGCGACACCACCCAGGCGCGCGCCAAGCACCGGAATGCCCAGCATGACAGTCTGCGACAGGTTGACCAGCGCAGCAGCTGGCGACGC
>JANMHN010000396.1:0-9714 GCA_031375185.1 Allobosea sp.
GGCCAATCTCACCTTGCCGGGCCTCGACACCAAGATCCCCGGCCTCCTGTTCTGGATCGCGCTGTTGTACGCCGCCATCGGCACGCTGGTCACGCACCTGATCGGCAAGAGGCTGATCAGGCTCAACTTCAGGCAGGAGGTTTATGAAGCCGATTTTCGTTTCGGCTTGGCCCGTCTGCGCGAATATGGCGAGCCGATTGCGCTCCTGGGTGGCGAGAAGGCCGAGAACCAGCGGCTCAGCCTTCAATTCCAGGAGGTCATCCGCAATTTCTTCGACATTGTCAGGGTGCAGAAATGGCTCTCGGCGTTCATCCAGCTTTATGGCTCGTCCAATTCCGTCGTGCCCTATGTCATCACGGCACCGTTCTACTTCGCGGGCCAGATCACGCTCGGCGTGTTGCAGCAGACAAGTGGAGCCTTCGCGCGGGTGGACGGCGCGCTGTCCTTCTTCATTGACCGCTATTCGTTGCTGGCTGATTTCAAGGCTGTGGTGGACCGCCTGTCCAGCTTCGATGCGTCGATGCTCAAGGCCGAAACCATCAAGGCGGACAGCAAGATTGCGCTCGCGGATGCCAGAAGCGATGACCTGCAACTCTCAAGCCTTACCCTCATGCTGCCGGACCGCCAGCCGATCGTGAAAGTTGACAATCTCGCCATGAAGGCCGGCGAGCGCACCTTGCTGATCGGCCCGTCCGGCTCGGGCAAATCAACCCTGTTCCGTGCCATCGCCGGCATCTGGCCGTTTGGCGAGGGGAACATTGCCACCCCGCAGGGTAAATCCGTGATGCTGCTGCCGCAACGGCCCTACCTGCCGCTCGGAACCTTGCGCGCCGCCGTGACCTATCCCGGCGTGGCCGGTGATTACGGCGATGAGGCCATCATTGCCGCTCTCAAGGCCGCCAGGCTGCCGCATCTGGTGGAGCGGCTGGATGAGGAAGCGTTCTGGGTGCAGGTGCTGTCGCTCGGCGAGCAGCAGCGGGTTGCCATCGCGCGTGTGCTGCTGGCAAAGCCCGACTGGCTCTTCCTTGATGAAGCGACAGCCGCACTGGACGAGCCGATGGAAGCTGCGATCTATGCCACCCTGCGCAGCGAATTGCCCGGCACCACGGTCGTGTCCATCGGCCACCGCTCGACGCTGAAGACCATGCACGACCGCATCATCGAGATGAAGCCAATGGGCGAGGGCGGGCGGCTGTTCACGCCGGGGTGAACCTGACTTTATGATGGCTTTGGGCCACCCATGATCCTCATCCTGAGCCCGTCGAAGGAGGAGTTCCAGACAGGTATGCAAGCTGAAGCTCGCCCTTCGACAAGCTCAGGGTGAGGATTGTTGGAGCCGGATCAGATCAGAGCATGCTGCGAAAAAGTGGCAACGGTTTTTCGCTTGAAGCATGCTCTCAGTTATGATGATCGATCAAGTTATCTGCGTTCAAACGATTCCGTTTGAACGCAGCTTGATCTAGAGCGCGCGCTCGAACTGGATTTCCCCGGCAACGCCGGTGAGGACCAGCCTGCCCTGCACCACATCCCATTTGCGGGCACCACGCAGCGCCACCAGAAAGGCACGCTCGGTCGCCGAAGCCCCGCCCTCGCAAGCCTTGCGTGTCACGGCCACCGGCCCGACGGCCAGGGCCTGTTCCTTCAACGGATAGGCTGTGGCCGAAAAGGTGTTGCAGCCACCAAAGCCCTTGGCGCGTAACTGCTCGTCAACCACCAACGTGGGACGTTCCCCGCCAACCGGCTTCCCGCCCACCGTCACGGCGGTCCATGAGGCACCCAGCGGAAACTGCTTTTCAGGGCGCGGCTGCGGCACAAGGCCGTCATCGGTGGCCGGGCGCTGCGTCCGGGGCTGCTGGGCGTTGGCTGGTGTTGCAACAAGTGGCGCGAGAAGCTGCGGAAGCGCCACGACCGCTGGAAGCAAAAGAAAGAGGCGACGATACATGATGAAAATTCCGGTCTGTGTCACAAAGCAAGGGAGAACATAAAGCATGATGCGCGCAAGTGGAAACCGCTTTTGCGCAGGGACAATGCACGCGTCCTGCCATGCACGCTCACGGATGAACCGGTGGTGTACGGACAAAACAACCGCTCAAGCACGAAAGCATGTTGTGTCATCCCCGGCGAGCCGAAGGCGAGGGAAGGGGATCCATATCGGAAAGGCGCAATGTGATGGATCAACTTCCCGGCCCTGTAGGCCGCCGGGGATGATACCGCTGAAGCCCTCAAATCCGCGCGAGAAGCCGCTCCAGAAGCGGATTGTCCTGCCTGAAGACATAATCCAGCGTGCGGATGGTCACGTCCGTCGCGCCTGCGGCGGTGAGATCCTCCACCAGATCGAAAGAGGCGTTGCGCGGGCAATGGATGGTGAGAATTCCTGCTGTGCCCGGATTTGCGATGTCGATGCCGAAGGGCAGGCGGGCGCCATGCGTGGCCGTGATGGTGCCGGCAAGCGCAAGGGCGGTCGCGGCGTCGATGGCACCCAGATGCGCGCGCACCTCGTGGAGCGTGCGGCCTTCCTCCTCGGCGGCGATGCGCGTCAGGATCGCGCGCGCGGCTTTGGTGGCGCGGGCACCCCACCTTGCCTTGAGTGAAGCGACCAGATTGGCCTCCGACGACAGCATCATGCCGTCATCCAGCACCTTCAGCCCGTTGGCGGCCAGCGTCGCCCCGGTCGTGGTGATGTCCACGATGATCTCTGCCGTGCCCGCGGCAGGCGCGCCTTCGGTGGCACCGAGGCTTTCGACGATGCGGTAGTCGCTGATGCCGTGCTGGCTGAAGAAGCGCCGCGTCAGGTTGATGTATTTGGTGGCGACCCTGAGCTTGCGGCCATGGTCCGCGCGCATCTGCTCGGCAATGTCGTCAAGGTCCGCCATGGTGGCCACATCGATCCAGGCCTGCGGCACGGCCACGACGACATTGGCCTGCCCGAATCCGAGGCTGGTCAACATCTCGACCGTGTCGGCTGCATCGGTGATCTGCTCGCGCACCAGATCCTCGCCGGTGATGCCCAGATGCGCCCCGCCTGATGCCAGTTGCGCCACGATGTCCGAGGCGGACAGGAACGCCACCTCAACATCGCCAAGGCCCTTGATCGCCGCGCGGTAGTTGCGCTCGCCGCGCTGCTGGACAAAACCCAATCCCGCCCGCGCAAAGAATGCTGACGCATTTTCCTGCAAGCGCCCCTTGGACGGCACGGCCAGCACCAGCGGCGGATCGGACAGATCTGTCATGCTAGCCTCCGCGCGAGCCGGTCAAGCCAGATCGAAGCGCCGACGGCGGGCATGGCTTCTGCCGCGCCGAGCTTGCCCAGCAAGGTGTCATAGCGTCCGCCGCCTGCAACGGGCTTGGCAGGGACATGAGGCCGCGTCGATGACGCCAAAGCGACTGCCGGATCATGCACCTCGAAGATGAAGCTGGTGTAATAGTCGAGGTTGCGCGCAAACGAGGCGCTGAAACGCATCGCGCCGACATCAAGCCCCCGCGCCGCGATGAACCCGATGCGGGCTTCGAACGCATCAAGCTCGGCATCAAGGTCAAGCCCCGCCGCACCGGCCAGCTTGCGCAGGGCCGCTGCGCTGTCGTCAGGGTCGCCATGGATCGCCAGCATCTGTGACATGATGGCCCTGACCTCCGGCGAGGTGTCCTGCTGCTCGGAGGCGCGGGCCAGAAAGCGGCTGGCGATGTCGCCTGCCGTGCGCCCGCCAACGCTGGAGATTCCCGCGATGGAAAGGACATCCTCGACAAAGCCGCGCGCCGCCTTCGGATCCTGGCCCTGAAGCGCCGCGATCAGCCCCGCCTGTGCCGCGCTGGCCCTGGGCGCGGCCACATCGAGCGCGGCCACGGCCCCGGCGCCCCCGCCAGCGCTGACCGCGCGCAGCAGCCGCCGCGCGGGAGCGGAGGCCACGTTCAGCCCGCGGATCATCGCCTTGAGCAAGGCCACGTCGCCCAGATGGATGTCTGGCTGGGTGAGGCCCGCCTCGGCAAGCGCTTCGCAGGTCAGCGTCAGGACTTCTGCATCGGCAGCTTGCTTGTCGCTGCGGCCCAGGGATTCGATGCCGGCCTGCCAGAACTCGCCGGTCTCACCTGTGCGCATCCGGAACACAGGCCCCAGATAGCTGTAGGAGCCTGCCTCGCCCGCCTGCGCTTTTGCCAAATGGTCGCGGCAGACCGGAATGGTGAATTCGGGCCTCAGGCACATCTCGCGCCCGTCGGAATCCTGGGTCATGAACATGCGCTTGCGCAAATCTTCGCCCGACACCTCCAGAAAGATGCCGGCAGGCTGCAGAACGCCGGGCTCGGCCAGGCCATAGCCATGCCGCTGGAACACGGCGAGCACTGCCGTCCCGAACCCCTTGCTGGCTGCACCTGTCGTCATGAGCCGCTGTCCGCCCCTCTGAAACCTATCTGGCGGTGTCCTAACAGCGCCAACCGCCAGTTGCGACCCTTTTCACGAGGCAGGGTGAACAGGATCGGGCAGAAAAAGATTGGGCAGAAAAAGGACGTGCCAGAATTATTTTTGACCCGATGTCGAAATCTGCAAATGCTGGTCGTCCTTGGTGTGTCGAAACCAGTTGATGAGGATCCATCATGACCACCTTTCCCGTCACCTCCCTTTATGCACTGCCGCTTGCGGTGATCTTCCTTGGCCTGTTCATGCATGTGAGCTCGGCCCGCGCGAAGCTGTCGCTCTCCATTGGCGACGGCGGCAATGTCGATCTGCACGAACGCATCAGAAAGCACGGCAACTTCGTCGAGTGTGTGCCCATGGTGCTGATCCTGATGGTGCTGGCCGAGGCCAGTGGCACCGGCGCGCCCTGGCTGCATGCCGCCGGGGCCCTGCTCACCATCGGACGGGTGCTGCACGCTCTTGGGCTGAAGGCCGACGCACCACTCAACCCGCTGCGCATTGCCGGCAACAGCGGCGGCCTGCTCGCCGTTGTCATCCTGGTCATTGCGCTCGGCCGCAGCGTGACCGGCCTCTGAACCCCGCTTTTTGCAACCTCCACGTCATGCTGAACCCCACATCACGCTGCAACCAAGGAGACTTCCGATGAAATACATGGCTTTGATCTATTCCGATCCTGCCCTTGCCCCCGCTTACGGCACGCCCGAATTCGGCGCCCTGATGCAAGGCTATGGCGCTCTGAACGCGGCGATGAAAGCTGCCGGCGTGTTCGTGTCAGCCGAGCCGCTGCAGGGCACCGAAACCGCCACGTCTCTGAAGCTGCGCGGCGGCAGGACCGAGACGATGGACGGCCCGTTTGCCGAGACCAAGGAGAGGCTCGGCGGCTACTACATCATGGAGTGCGCTGACCTTGACGAGGCGCTGCGCTACGCCGCCATGATCCCGACAGCGGCCTATGGCACCATCGAGGTGCGCCCGCTGGCCGACTACAGCCGTTGACCCCACAGGTCGATCCGGCAAAAACCGCTGCCCCCGATCTTGCCGCGCGCATCGCCAAGCTGGCGCGGCAGGACAGGGGGCGGCTTCTGGCTGCGCTGATCGCGCGCTTCCGCAGCTTCGATCTGGCGGAGGAGGCGCTGCAGGACGCGCTGATGTCCGCCCACACGCATTGGAGCCGCTTCGGCCTGCCGGACAATCCGCAAGGCTGGCTGCTGACGGTGGCGGCGCGCAAGGCCATCGACAGGCTGCGCAAAGCGGCCCGCGACCGTCAGGCGACAGACGAGATCACGCACCTCGCAGCCGCCGCCAATGAGGAGGAGCACGACATTCCCGATGAGCGCCTGCGCCTGATCTTCACCTGCTGCCATCCGGCGCTGGAGCCCAAGTCCCGCATCGCGCTGACCCTGCGCACCCTGGGCGGGCTAACCACGCCGGAAATCGCCCGCAGCTTCCTTGATGCCGAAACCACGATGGGCCAGCGCCTGAGCCGCGCCAAATCCAAGATCGCCAGTGCGGGCATCCCCTTTGCCGTGCCCGGCCCCGAGGCGTGGACAGAGCGGCTCAACTCCGTGCTGGTGGTGATCTACCTGATCTTCAACGAGGGCTACTTCGCCAGCCAGGGCGATGTTCCGCTCAGGCAGGCCCTGTGCGACGAGGCGATCCATCTCGCGCGCCTGCTTGACCAGTTGCGCCCCGGCGAGGCCGAAACCCTCGGCCTCCTGGCGCTGATGCTCACCATCCATGCCCGCCGCCGCGCCCGGTTGGGCAGCACGGGCGTCGTGCCGCTGGAGGCGCAGGACCAGTCGTTGTGGGATCATGGCCTGCTGGCCGAGGCTGACGCACTGCTGGTGCGCGCCATGGACCGCCGCGCGCCCGGACCGTTCCAGATCCAGGCCGCCATCGCCGCACTGCACAGCCAGCAAGGCCCGCGCGACTGGCACCAGATCGTGCTGCTCTACGATTCGCTCCTGCGCATGGACGCCAACCCCGTCATCCGCCTCAACCGCGCCGTGGCGCTGGCCGAGATCGGCGCGCTGCAACCTGCTCTCCACGAACTTTCGAAGCTCGCCGAACCGCTCGCCGCCTACCAGCCCTACCACGCTGCCCGCGCCGATCTCCTCGCCAAGGCGGGCCAGCGTCAAGCCGCGCTCGCGGCCTACGACATGGCCATCAGAATGGCGCCGACAAAGGCGGATGCCGTGTTTCTGGAGGGCAGGAGAAGCGAGGTGAGTGGGCCTGCCAGGTGACACTCAGACGCTTTTACGCCTCACGCCGCAAATCTCTCCCCGCCATAATAATCCACATAGCGCGGGTCGATGTGGGCGACGGGCAGGACCACGAGCACGTCCGTGGTGCCGAATTGGCGGTCGATGACGGCGCCGTCACCGAAGCGGGCACCGATGCGCAGGTAGCCTTTAAGCAGGGGTGGCAGCGCCTTCAGTGCGGCCTTGGCGTCGATGGCGTGGGCTGGCAGCGTATCCATCGGCACATGGTTGAACGGATGGGCGCGGGCGCTCCAATCGCCGGTGGCGCGCGCGTGGTGGTGCAGGAAGCCGAGGCGCTCCTGCAGGATGGCAGGATCGACGCCCTCCAGCGAGGCGCAGCCGAACATCACATCGATGTGGTGGTGGCGCACATAGGCCCAGATGCCGTGCCAGAGCAGCTCCACCGTCTTCTTGGTGCGGTATTCCTCCAGCACGCAGGACCGGCCAAGTTCGAGAAAGCGCTTGCCCACGTGCCGCGCGATCAGGCTGGCAATGTCGAATTCGCCCTGGCTGTAGAAGCCGGTACTGGCCGCCCTGTCCTGGCGCAGCAGGCGGTAGGTGCCCACCACCATCGGGCGCGACTTTCGGCCAGGGCGAATGTCGAGGCGCGATGTGTCGACCACCAGAAGATGATCGCAGACCGCGTCAAACGCGTCGATGTCGCGCCTTAGAAATTTGCAGCGCGCATTTGGAACGGCGGCCATTTCCTCATGGAACACCTGATAGCGCAGGCGCTGCGCCCGGCGCACGTCACGCGCGGATTTTGCCAGCCTGATCTGCAGATGGCCGGACTTGCCCAGAACCTTCGGCAGGCCATGGTTGGCAAACTGCCTGGCTGGAAACGGTACGATCTGGTGCGGCAGGCTGGACAGGAAGGCGAGGGCCGGTTCGGGCATGCGGATGCCGCGCAGATCGAAGCGGAGGGCGTCAGGCGCGTGGCCGTTGAACATGGGACGTCAGTTCCATCCTGCCGTGAACGGGGTCGGCGACGATTCGCCAAGGGCACCCGGCACGTCATTGTGCATCATATAGTTCATGAACAGCGCCGTGACAGCGGCATGACGCGAATATGACAAAGACAGCGCGATCCTCTCACGCCGCGCTGCTGTGGGCCGGGTCTGCCGCCAGCTTCAGCCACAACGCCAGTTGGTCGCGCACCAGAGGCTTGGGCAGGCAATCGTCGAAGCCTGCGGCCATCGCGGCCTGCCGGTCATCGGCGGAGACGTTCGCGGTGACGGCGATGAGCGGCAGGCGCTGCATCACGCCCATGGCAGCTTCTTCTTCGCGGATCAGGCGCGCCGCTTTCAAGCCGTCCATGATAGGCATGCGCACATCGAACACGCCCAGCGCGAATGGTTCGCTCTCGCCTGTCAGCGCCGCTGTCATCAGTGCCACGGCCTCTTGCCCGTTTTTTGCCCAGACAGGTTCGGCACCCAGCTTTTCCAGCGTGCGGCGGGCCAGCAGCGCGTTGATCTCGTTGTCCTCGGCCAGCAGCACACGCAGCCTGGGCACGCTGCCACTTTCCGGGACCGCGTTGACACCTGTGCCCTGCACGCGCTCCGGCAGAGGTTCGGACAGTTTCAATTGCGCCAGCAGCGAGCGCCCGCGCACGGGCTTGACAAGGAAACCGTCGAAACCCGCCGCAGCCGGTGCCCCGAAGCTGCGCCGCTCGAACGGGGACAGCATGATCACACGACGAGACACGCCTGCAGCCCGTGCCAGGATGGCCAATTCACGTGCATGTTCCGCCCCGAGCGCATGGTCCACCAGCAGCACATCGAAGGTCTGTTCGATCATTGCGGCTTCAGCGTGATGCGACGTTCCGGCCTGCGAGACCGTGATGCCGACCCTGAGTGCGGCTTCAATGATGTAGTCGGCCTCGAAGGGAGCGGCGGAAACCAGCAGCGCCTGCAAGCCGGACCCATGCTCATCTGTCGATGCGAATGTCTGGGTCGAAGCCTCGCCCATCAGCGGCAGCCTGACCATGAAGGCAGAGCCTGTTCCGGGCGCGCTGGTCACATCGATCCGGCCGTTCATCAGCATGATCAGGCGCTTGACGATGGCCAACCCGAGACCAGAGCCGCCATGGGTGCGGGCGGTCGTCTCGTCCGCCTGCTCGAACTCCTCGAAGATCGCTTCCAGCCTGTCTGCCGCAATGCCCGGCCCGGTGTCCTGCACCATGATCCTGACGGCGCCGTTGTCCCAATCCAGCCTGACGCCGACACCGCCAACTTCAGTGAACTTCACGGCATTGCCCACGAGGTTGATCAGGATCTGGCGCACGCGGTCCGCATCGCCCAGCACCTTTTTCGGCATCTGCGGGTCAGCGATGCTGGCCAGTGACAGCCCCTTGTCATGGGCCTTGGGCGCGAGAAGCTCGACCACGCCTTCGGTCAGCGCCACCAGATCGAAAGGCTCCTCGCTGAGGGTGGTGCGGCCCGCCTCGACCTTGGAGAAATCGAGGATTTCCTCGATCAAAGACAGCAGCGCATCGCCGGATGTGCGCAGCGCGCGGACATAGGTGGTCTGCTCGGGGTCCAGCCGCGTGTCGTTCAGCAGGTCGGCCATGCCGATGATGCCGTTCAGCGGCGTGCGGAATTCGTGGCTGACGGTCGCCAGAAAGCGCGATTTCGCCTCGCTGGCGCTCTTGGCATGGGCCAGTGCCTCGTCAAGTTGCTGCTCTGAGGCGACCCTCGCGGTCACGTCGCGCCCGACCCGCTGCACCATGTGCGTGCCGTCCGGCATCGGCAACGTCGTTTCGGCCCATGAAATCCAGCGTTCGCCATCAGGCCCGCCGATGCGCTCGTCGATCAGGCGTGTGCCATCCGGCCTGACCTCGATGAGGTGAACAGACAGTGGCTGTCTGGTGGAGGGAGCGCCTGTCAGCTCTTCCACCGTGCAGCCACACAACGTCGCATAGGCAAGATTGGCATAGGTGATCGGCCCGCCGACAACGTGCCGCACGATCAGGTCACCCTGTGCCTCGATCAGGCTGCGATGCTGCTCTTCGCTTTCGGTCACGGCAAAGAGCTTGTCGTTGAGCCG
>JANMHN010000410.1:0-3208 GCA_031375185.1 Allobosea sp.
TGTGATGGCTGACAGCGTTGCACAGCAGCAGAAGGCCAAACGGCTCGCCCTGGCCCTTCGCGAGAACCTGAAACGCCGCAAGGCACAGGCACGGGGCCGCGTGGACGAGACAGGCCCGCTCCCCGAACCTGCGGACATGGCCTCTGTGCCGATCCCGCCATCCAAGGACTGACATGGACCGCATTCGAATCACCGGCGGCAACAGGCTGAACGGCACCATTCCGATCTCGGGTGCCAAGAACGCGGCACTGCCGCTGATGATCGCCAGCCTTCTGACCGACGACACGGTGACGCTCGACAACGTGCCGCGCCTGTCCGATGTCAGCAACCTGGCGCGCATCCTGTCCAACCACGGGGTTGACCGCAACGTGCCGGGCAAGCGTGTCGGCCAGTCGGTCGAGACCGGGCAGACGCTGGCGCTGTGTGCCCGCACCATCGTCGACACCTGCGCGCCCTATGAGCTGGTCTCGACCATGCGCGCCTCGTTCTGGGTGATCGCGCCGCTTCTGGCTCGCATGGGCGAGGCCAAGGTGTCCCTGCCCGGAGGCTGCGCCATCGGCACGAGGCCGGTTGATTTTCTCCTCATGGCGCTTGAGAAGCTCGGGGCTGTCATCACGATCGAGGCAGGTTATGCCATCGTCACGGCCCCTAAGGGTTTGCAGGGCGGTCACATCGCCTTTCCGAAGGTGACGGTCGGCGGCACGCACACGGCGCTGATGGCCGCTGTCCTTGCACGCGGCACAACCGTGATCGAAAACGCGGCGCGCGAGCCTGAAGTTGTCGATCTTGCCGTGTTCCTCCAGAAAATGGGCGCGAAGATCGAAGGCGTCGGCTCCTCCACACTGCACATCGAGGGCGTGGCTCGGCTTGGCGGCGCGCGGCATTCGGTTGTGCCGGACAGGATCGAGACCGGCACCTATGCCATGGCCGTGGCCATGACCGGAGGCGACGTGCTGCTGGAAGGCGCTCAGCCACACGACCTGCAAGCCGCGCTCACCGTGCTGGAGCAGGCCGGCGTCGATGTCATCACCGAGAACGCCGGGGTCCGCATCCGCCGCAACGGCCAGGCGCTGATGCCGGTCGATGTCACCACCGAGCCGTTCCCCGGCTTCCCCACCGACCTTCAGGCACAGCTCATGGGCCTGATGAGCATGGCGAAGGGCACCTCGCGCATCCGCGAGACCATTTTCGAAAACCGCTTCATGCACGTGCAGGAACTGGCCCGCCTCGGCGCGAAGGTGCGCCTTGATGGCGACACGGCCTATGTCGACGGCGTGGAGAAGCTCACCGGCGCGCCCGTGATGGCCACCGACCTGCGCGCCTCCGTCTCGCTGGTCATCGGCGCGCTGGCAGCAGAAGGCGAAACCATGATCAACCGGGTCTATCATCTAGACCGGGGCTTCGAGGCGCTGGAAGCCAAGCTCAGCCGCTGCGGCGCGCAGGTGGAGCGGGTGAGCGGGTAGGACGAAGAAGCAAGGCCCCACCCTGCCCTCCCCATGGGATGGGGAGGGAACGGCCAGCATTTGTGGCGTTTGTCCTGACTAAAGAAATCTCGCGCGTTCCCTCCCCATCCCATGGGGAGGGTCAGGGTGGGGCTCTTCACCCCTTCATCAGCTCCGCCACATGCGCGGCCACCGAGCGGCCAAGGCCCTGCAGGTCGTAGCCGCCTTCCAGCACCGAGACGATGCGGCCATCGCAATGGCGCTCGGCGATCTCCATCACCTCGCGGGTGGCCGAGGCAAAATCAGCTTCGGTCAGATTGATGTTTGCGAGCGGATCGCGGAAATGGGCGTCGAAGCCGGCCGAGATGATGATGAGGTCAGGCTTGAAGGCGTTGACGCGCGGCAGGATCACCACGTCAAGCGCCTCCTGGAAGGCCTCGCCGCCATCGCCGGACCTCAGCGGCACATTGACGATGTTGTCATGCGCGCCGCGCTCGGAGGGGCTGCCGGTGCCCGGATAGAGCGGCATCTCGTGGCTGGACACATAGAGCACGCTGGGGTCGTCCCAGAAGATATCCTGGGTGCCGTTGCCGTGATGGACATCCCAGTCGATGATCGCGACACGGCTCGCGCCATGGACGGCCTGCGCATGCCGGGCGGCAATGGCCGCGCTGTTGAAGAAACAGAAGCCCATGGCGCGGGCGCGCTCGGCATGGTGGCCGGGCGGGCGCGTGGCGACAAAGGCATTGCGGACTTGGCTGCCGAACACGGCATCGACAGCTCGTGTGGCACCGCCCACGGCCCGCCGTGCGGCAACAAGCGTGCCGGGCGACATCACCGTGTCGGCATCGATGGTGGACAGCCCGCTTGTCGGACTTGCGGTAATCAAAGCTGCAAGATGGCTTTCAGGATGGCAGCGCAGGATGGCGGCATCGCTGCCCAGCGGTGCATCCTCGCGCAGGAGGGCAGAAAAGCCCTCAATCGCCAGCGCCGCCTCGACGGCACGCAGGCGATCAGGCCGTTCGGGGTGGCCCGCAGGCGTTTCGTGAAGCAGGCCATCGGCATGGGACAGGACAAGGGTGCTCATCGCGGGCAGCTCCGGTCAGTGACATTGCGCACAAAAGTGGGGACCGGTTTTGTGCAAAAGCAATGCTGTGAATTATCATGATCTAACGACATGGTGCGTTGCAGCAGTGCCACGGCAGGCAGGCAAATGTCGAGCAAACGCTTTTGCGAGATGCCGGTACGACAAGACTTGGTTAACCATGACAGATGCACTTTCCAGCCATGACACCACATCTTTCGATTCGTCGCATCCTGGCGCTTTCCGTCTTGGCTCTCGTTCTTGGTGGCTGCCTGCGCGGCGTGCCAGACCCGAGCCTGAGCGCGCGTGACGCGCAATACATGGCGCTGGTTCCCAACTGGGAGCTTGATCCGCAGTTCCAGCGCTACGAGGTCGATTACCGCACCTCGGAAAAGCCCGGCACCGTGGTGATCTACACGCAGGACAGGCTGCTGTATCTCGTGATGCCGGATGGCAAGGCGATCCGCTACGGCGTCGGTGTCGGCAATGAAGCCTTCGGCTGGACGGGCCAGATGGACATCGCGCGCAAGGCCGAATGGCCAAGCTGGACGCCCCCTGCCGAGATGCTGGAGCGCTGGCCGCACCTGCGCCCGCGGGCGGGCGGGATGGCTGGCGGGCCGGAAAACCCGCTGGGCGCACGCGCACTGTATCTTCACAAGGACGGGCGCGACACGCTCTACCG
>JANMHN010000413.1:0-2126 GCA_031375185.1 Allobosea sp.
CAGGTTGATGCCGACGCCCTTGTTCACGAAGGCCAGCGAGTAGCTCTTCTTGTAATCAAGGGTTGCGGGCACGACACCGGCCTTCACCATCTTGTCGAAGAAGCTCTTCATCTGCGCATCGCTCATGGCACCGACGCCGGACTTGAGCGAATCGCCCGAATCGACCAGTCCATATTGCTTCATCAGCGCGATGCCTGCTGCGATCTTGTCATCGGTCATGTCAGGGTTGGCGCGCTTGATGACGGCGTTGGCGGCGGCATTGTCACCGTAGATGTAATTGTACCAGCCGATGATTGTCGCATCGACGAAGCGCTGGGTGATGTCGGCTTTCTGGGCGACCACATCGGCACGCGTCTCGATCATGGTCGAATAGGTATCGAAACCGTTGTCAGCGAGCAGGAAGACATTGGGCTTGAAGCCTGCCTCTTTCTCGATCGCGTAAGGCTCGGAGGTGACATAGCCCTGCATGACCGCCTTCTTGTCGGCCAGGAACGGAGCGGCATTGAAGGTGTAGGGGCGGACCTGCTCGTCCTTGAAGCCGAACTCGGCCTTCATCCACTGGAAATACGAGGCCTGGCCTTCCTTCGACAGCAGGATGTTGTTTGACTTCTTGAGGTCAAGGAACGTGTCGAAACCCTGGCCCGGATGGGCGATCAGGCATTGCGGCTCTTTCTGGAAGATCGAGGCGATGACGATGGTGGGCACGTTTTCCTGCACGGCAAGGAAGGGCTGGATCATGTTGCCGCCCATGTAATAGTCGAGCCGGCCGGTCAGCAGCATCAGGCGGCCATTGGTTTGCGGCCCGCCCATGACAATCTCGACATCGAGGCCAGCCTTGGCATAGGTGCCGTCCGCCACGGCCTGATAATAGCCGCCATGTTCGGCCTGGGCGAGCCAGTTGGTGCCGAAGCGGACCTTGTCGCGGGCCTGTGCGCTTGCGCGCGAGCCGATGGCGAAGGTTGAGGCACCCGCAGCGGCCAAGGCCAATGCGGAGCGGCGGGTCAGTGCGGTGTTGGCCATGTCAGTCTCCGTTGGGCTTTTCGCGGGTCAGTGCCATCTGCGGCATTCATGGATCATGCCACCAGCATGAACTTATGCGCTTGCGGAACGATAGCACAGCGTGATTTCTGTCGCATGTGGTGCTAGCCACGGATTCCTGATCCTGCCTCCCGTTGCTCCTGCCTCCCGTTGCTCCTGCCTCCTGTTGCTCCTGCTTCCCGTTGTTCCTGCCCCCGGATGGTCCATGACCAAAGCTGCCGATGCCAAGCATCTTCCCACCAACAAGCCTCTCCCCACCAACCGGGCGCGCACGCCCCAAGCCCTGCGTGCGCCTTTTGCAAGATATTCGCACGCCGTGGAGGTGCAGGCCGGTAGCCGCATGATCCTTGTGTCTGGCCAGCTTGGGGTCGCGTCTGATGACACGGTGCCCGAAAGCGCCGAGGCGCAGGCCGATCTGTGCTTCGGCAACATCCGCGTCATCCTGGAAGATGCGGGCATGTCCATGGCCGATGTGGTCAGAATCAACGCCTATGTCACCGACCGCGCCCACATGGCGGGCTACATGGCCTCGCGCGACCGGCAGGTGGGCGCTCCCCCGCCTGCCTCGACGCTGATGATCGTGTCAGGCTTCACGCGGCCCGAGTTCAAGGTCGAGATCGAAGTCATCGCCGCGCGCAAAGAGCGCAGGCTCAAATCCGCCCGGACCGGAGGCTAGGACCATGCAGACGCTGTTCATCGGGCAGACCTATATCGACATCGTGTTCCTGGCGGACACGATCCCGACCGGGGACGACAAGGCCGTGGCGCGCGACTATGCCGTGTCGTTTGGCGGCAATGCCGTGACGGCGGCCTTCTGCTGCGCAAAGCTGGGCGTCAAGCCGGACCTGCTTTCGTCGCTCGCGGATGACTGGCTGGGCAGGATGTTCCTTGAAATGGCGTCGCGCTACGGCGTTTCTGTGCATGGGCGCAAGGTCAAGGACTCGTCGCTGTCCATGGTCATGCCGCATGACGGCAAGCGCGCCATCCTGCGCTGCCGCGATGACGATTACCTGCACCCGTTCCAGGTGCTCAACCTCAAGGGTTGCCGTGGCCTGCACCTTGACGGGCATCAGCCGGATGCGGCGCTG
>JANMHN010000432.1:0-19281 GCA_031375185.1 Allobosea sp.
CGTCATCACCATTGGCCGGCTCGACATCAACACCGAAGGGCTCTTGCTGCTGACCAATGATGGCGGGCTGGCGCGTGTTCTTGGACATCCCGAAACCGGCTGGCTGCGCCGTTACCGCGTGCGGGCCTATGGCCAGATCACGCAGGACAAGCTCGACGCGGTGCGCGGCGGGGTGGTGATCGACGGCGAGAATTTCGGGCCTGTGGTGGCCACGCGCGACCGCGAGGTCGGCGACAACACCTGGCTGACAGTCGATCTGCGCGAAGGCAAGAACCGCGAGGTCAAGCGCGTCCTTGAGCATCTGGGCCTGATCGTGAACCGGCTGATCCGGATTTCGTTCGGCCCGTTCCAGCTTGGCGAACTGGCGGAAGGCCAGGTCGAGGAGGTCCGCTCCAAGGTGTTGCGTGACCAGCTTGGCGAGCAGCTTGCCACCATAGCGGGCGTTGATTTCGACACACCCGTGCGCAACGAGAACCGGCTCGACCGGGAACCGGCGCATGAAAACGAGCGCGGCGGCGGACGCGGCCCGCAGGATCGCGATGCTTCACGGGGACGTGGCGAGCGATCCGGTGGCAGTGATAGTGGCAGGGACGAGCGCAAGGAGCGGCCCCGTTCCGGAGCGTCCCGGACACCGGAACGCGGCCAGCGCCGCGAAGGCGGCGACGAGCGCGGCCAGCGCAAGCCGCGCGAAGGCGCTTACCACCGCGCCCGCGAGGAAAGCGGCGATGCCCCGCGTGACATCCTTCTGCGCGCCGAAGAGGGCCGCGGAGCGATCTGGCGTGATGTCGACACCACACAGATGAAGCCCCAGAGGACCGGCCCGCGCCGTGGTGCCGACCCGCGCGAGGAGCGCAACGAGCGGGCGGAACGCGATGCTGCAGGTGGACGCGAGCGCGTCAGGTCAAAGCCCATCGAGGATCCGAACGGGAGGCGAGTCCAGGTCGAGCGTGTGCATGCTGAACGGGTGAATGTCGAGCGGGTTCAGGTCGAGCGGGTTTCCGGTGCATCGCCCGATCTGCCGCGCAAGCCGCGCTATACCCGCGCTGATTTTGCTGCCCCGAGCGGAGAAGAGCGCCCCTTCCGCCGCACGCGTGAAGAAGGGGACAGACCACCACGCCGCGAGGCCGGTGACAGGCCGCCACGGAAGGATTTTGGCGACAGGCCCGCGCGTGCCGATGGCGACAGGCCTTTCAACAGGCCGCGCAGCAACCGTCCGGATGGAGAACGCAGCGGCGATGGCTTCAAGCCGCGCGGCGCAAGGACTGATTTCAAGGACCGGACTGACTTCAAGGACCGGACTGATTTCAAGAACCGCAACACATCGGGGCCACGCAAGGATTTCGGGGATCGCCCGCCGCGCCGCGACTTCTCCGACAGGCCGCCTCGCCATGATTCTGGCGGCAGGCCGCCTCGGGCTGATGGCGAGCGCACATTCCGTCCGCGCGAGGAGGGTGAGCGCCCTGCCCGCCCGTTCCGGAATGATGGTGAACGCAGCGAAGGACGTGGTGGTTTTGGCGGCAAGCCGCCTGGCCGCAGTGGACCGGGGCGTGGCGGACCGGGCCGTGGGGCACCATCCGGGCGTGGGGCACCTGACCGTGGCGGCGACAAGCCGCGCGGGCCGCGCAAGCCGAAGTTCTGACGGCTTCGCGCATGCGTATCGTCGGCGGTGATTTGCGCGGACGCGCCCTTCTTGGCCCAAAGCCGGGCGAGATGGGTATCCGTCCGACCTCCGACCGGCTGCGTGAAAGCCTGTTCAACATCCTGACTCATCACCCTGATGTGGAGATGAAGGGAGCGCGTGTGCTCGACCTGTTCGCGGGCACAGGTGCGCTGTCCTTCGAGGCCATGTCGCGCGGAGCGGGCTTTGCGCTCATGGTGGATGACGGCATGGAGGCGCGCGGCCTGATCAGGGGCAATCAGGAGACGCTCGGCCTTGGCGGCTCCACCCGCATCTATCGCCGCGATGCCACGAAGCTCGGGCCGATGTCAGGCATGGAGCCGTTTGATCTCGTGTTCTGCGATCCGCCCTACCGAAAGGGGCTGGGTGAATTGGCGCTGGCTTCAGCGCTGCAAGGCGGCTGGCTGACCGCGGAGGCGCTGATTGTCTGGGAGGAAGCCAGCGATGCCGACCTCGCCATTCCGCCAGGCTTCTCGCAGACCGACCTGCGCATGTATGGCGACACGCATGTGCGCTTTCTGATCATCACGTGAAGGACCACGACATGCTGCTCCTCCTTCTCGATCTTGCAGCGCTCGCGAGTGCGCTGTTTGCAGCCTGGATGTGGTGGCATGCCTCCAGCTACACGATCCGGCGCGTCTCGAAGAGCGAGGAGTTGAACGCGCTCGATCTCAACCGCATCATCACCGCCGTGAACCGCACGCAGTTGCTCAACCGCCGCGCCGCCCTGGCCACTGCCGTCTCAGCGTTGGCCATCGCCATGAAGTTCGCACATGATTTGCTGATGATGAGATAGCGATGCGCTACGTCCTCCCGAACAACCGTTCGATGTCGCTCAGCTTCAGCTCCACATAGGTCGGCCTGCCATGGTTGCACTGGCCTGACGATGGCGTAACCTCCATCTCGCGCAGCAGGGCGTCCATCTCCTCAAGCCTGAGGCGGCGGCCCGCGCGCACCGAGTTGTGGCAGGCCATGGTCGCGAGCACATGGTCGAGGCGGCCTGCGAGCTTCGCGGCATCGCCATCGCCGGCCAGCGCGTCTGCCACGTCATGCACGAGCTGGCGCATGTTGCCGCCCGCCAGCTCAGCCGGTGCTTCGCGCACGAGGATCGCTCCCGGCCCGAAGGCTTCGATGACAAGGCCAAGGCCTTCAAGCTCAAGGGCCGCGCCTGCAAGACGGTCGGCATCGACCGGATCAAGTTCCACCACTTCGGGCACCAGCAGCATCTGCCGGGCAATGCCGCGATCAGCCCGTGCCTTTTTCAGCCGCTCATAAACCAGCCGTTCATGGGCGGCATGCTGGTCGACGATGACAAAGCCATCCGCGGTCTGCGCCACGATATAGGTCTCGTGCAGTTGCGCCCGTGCGGCACCAAGCGGATGGGCGAAATGATCAGCCACGGCGCTGCTTGCGCGCGTGTCAGCAGAAGGCGAGAACGAATCAAAGCCCGCCTGATGCGCTTCGCGAAAGCCTGTCGTCACGGGTATCTGCGTGCCGATATCGCTGCCATTCCAGCCGAAACCTGGTGTTTCAGCCATGTGAGCCTGGAACAGCCCGCGCATGGCATTCAACGTGCGGGTGCCACCCGTGCTTGTGGCGCGGTGGCCTGCGCGACCAATGGCCTCGCGGATGGCATTGACGACGAGGCCCCGCACCAAGGGGCCATCGCGAAAGCGCACTTCGGTCTTGGCGGGGTGGACGTTGACATCCACCAGCGCCGGATCACACGCCACATTCAGTGCGATGACGGGGTAGCGGTCTCCTGCCAGCACGTCTGCGTAGCCGCCGCGCACCGCCGAGAGCAGGAGCTTGTCCTTCACCGGGCGTCCGTTCACGGCAAGGTGGATGCCCTGTGCATTGCCCCGGTTATAGGTGGGCAATCCTGCATGCCCTTCAACGCGCACCCCGTCGCGCTCGGCCTCGATGGGCACGGCATTGTCCGGAAACTCCCGCCCGATGATGCGGGCGAGGCGGGCAAGCTGTCCAGCAGCACCGGTGCCTTCACGCGGGAAGGTGAAAGGTGTCAGGTTGTCGCCTTCCAGGGCAAACCGCACATCCGGATGGACAAGCGCCAGCCGCCGCACGGTCTCCGCAACGGCCAGCGCTTCGGAGCGGTCCGACTTGAGAAACTTCAGACGTGCCGGTGTGGCGAAGAACAGGTCGCTGACCTCGATGCGGGTGCCCCTGGCGGCGGCAGCGGGGCGAACGTCGCCCTTGAGGCCGGCATCGACCGTGATCGCCGCGCCCATGGCGGCACCGGACTGGCGAGTGACGATGTCGAGCCGCGCCACCGACCCGATGGAGGGGAGCGCCTCGCCCCTGAACCCGAGCGTCTGGATCGCGAACAGGTTTCCCGTGGGGAGCTTGGAGGTGGCATGGCGTTCCACGCAGAGCGCAAGATCATCCGGGCTCATGCCTGACCCGTCATCCACGACGCGGATCAGGCTGCGCCCACCGGCCACGACTGTGATATCGATGGAGCCTGCGCCTGCATCCAGCGCGTTCTCGACCAATTCCTTGACCACCGCCGCAGGCCGCTCGATCACCTCGCCGGCGGCGATCTGATCGACCAGGACCGGCTCGAGGCGGCGGACCGGCATGGATCAGGCCAGACCGACCGGCTGGCCGACAGCCACGACAAGCTGGCGGTCTTCGGCATAAAGCCGCGCCGCCACGCGCCGCGCATCCGCCATGGTCACGGCACGGAACAGGTCGTTGCGCCTGGCGGTGTAATCAATGCCCAGATCGTTGATCGCGAAGGACAGAAGCTGGCTGGCGATCTTGCTGGAGGTGTCAAAACGCAGCGGGAAAGAGCCAATCAGGTAATCCTTGGCTTCGCTCAGTTCGTGCTCCGTAGGGCCGTCCTTGGCAAGAGAGCGCATCTCGCCGCGCATCACATCCAGCGATTCAGCGACGCGATCATTCTTGGTGGCCGTGGCCCCGACATGGATGGCAGCGTGGCGCATGGCGATCAGCGAACTCGACACGCCATAGGCCAAGCCGCGCTTCTCGCGCACCTCCATGAACAGCCGCGAGGTGAAGGCAGAGCCGCCAAGGACATGATTGACGATCTCGCCCGCGATGAAATCAGGATCGGTGCGGAACAGGCCCGGCGCGCCATAACGCAGCGACGTCTGCGGCACATCCATCTGGATGATCTCCACAGTCCCAAGCCCCGACAACACGGTGTCTGCCACCGGCAGCAACGTCGTGCCCGCGGGCAATGTGCCGAATGCCTGGTCGATCAGGGCGCTCAGCTCCGCCTCGGAGATGTCGCCGACCGCCACGATTTTCAGCGCGGCGCGGGTGAAGACCTTGGCGGCAAGGGCTTTCAGATCGGCGCTTGTGGTGGCGGCCACGCTTTCGAGCGTGCCGCGTGCCTGCGCCGCATAGGGATGGCCGGGGAAGGCTGAGGCTGAAAAGGCCCGGCGAGCGATCGAGTCCGGGTCCTGCTGCTCGCGCCTCAGCCCGGCGCTGACCTGCGCCTTGACGCGGGTGACGGCATCCTCGTCGAAGCGCGGCTTCTGCAGCGCCAGCGCCATCAGCCGGAAGGCTTCCGTGCGGTGCTCGCGCAAGGTTTTCAGCGAGCCGCGGAACTCGTCACGGTCAGCCGAGAAGGACAGTTCGATGGCATGGTCGGCCAGCGCATTCTGAAAGGCTTCGGCATCCATGTCGCCAGCGCCTTCATCGAGCAGGCCTGAGACCAGGTTCAGCGCACCAGCCTTTCCGGCAGGATCGTGGCTTGCGCCGTGCAGAAAGGCAAAATCGACCGCGATCAGCGGCAGGTTGCGGTCCTCGACCAGCCATGCGCTCACGCCGCAGCTGGCCGTGACCTCGCGGATGCGCGGCCCGGACATGACAGCGGGACCGACAGCGGCAGCAGATTTTACAGGCGCGTTCATAAGGGGGCTTTCTTGTCTGGAGTGCTGCCGTGTGGCGCTGATCCCGTTGATCGGATACGGGTTGCGTTGATCAGGCGCCCATCAGACGGCCAGTGACGCCGCGCTTCAGGTCGATGTGCTTGCGCGCCGCAGCCGTGACAGCCTCGGCGGACACCTTGCCGAGACGATCCGGCCAGGCCTCGATGTCCTCGATGCTGTCGCCCACCGCAAGCGACGATCCATAAAGCCGCGCAAGGCTGGACTGGCTGTCGCGCGCATAGACGGTATCGGCGATGAGACGGGTGCGCGAGCGGCGAAGTTCGGTCTCGGTCGGCCCGCTCTCGAGGAATTTCGAGATGCCATCAGCCAGGGCTGCTTCGAGCGCATCGAGCGACACGCTTTCATGCGGCGCGGCGCTGAAAGAGATGCGGCCTGAATCGAGCATCGAGCCCCAGTACGACCCGTTGACGTGGGATGCGATCTCGCGCTCGACGACCAGATCGCGGTACAGGCGCGAGGTGGCCCCGCCGCCCATGATGTCCAGCGCAAGGTCGAGCGCGAACGCTTCATCACCCACCGCGTTGCCGTAGCTCGGCGCGACAAACTGGCGGTACAGCAGAGGCTGCTTGACGCGCGGGTCGGCGACCGTCACCGTGCGGGCGGCACGGGCCGGCGGCTCGGCGAGGCGCTGGCGCACGGGAGCAGCGCCCGTCGAGGCGACGGGGCCGTAAATGCGCGTTGCCATGTCGCGGACCTCGTCCGCATCGGTGTCACCGGCCACGACGAGGATGGCGTTGTCCGGCGTGTAGAAGCGACGGTAATAGGTGAAGGCGTCGGCGTGGACCAGCCCCGAGATCTCGTGTTCCCAGCCGATGATCGGAAGGCCATAGGGATGATGCATGAACAAGGCCGCTGTCATCTCCTCGGAAAGCTGCGCACCGGGATCTGAATCAACCCGCATGCGGCGCTCTTCAAGCACAACGTCGCGCTCGGGCGCAACGACGGCATCATCAAAGGACAGGCCCGTCATCCGGTCCGCCTCGTAGTCCATCACCGCAGGAAGATGCTCCTTGGCGACACGCTGGAAATAGGCGGTATAGTCATACGACGTGAAGGCGTTTTCCTGCCCGCCCAAAGCCGCAAGCTGCTTGGAGAAGGCTCCGGCAGGGTACTTGGCCGTGCCCTTGAACATCAGGTGCTCAAGGAAATGCGCGATGCCGGACTTGCCGGCCGGATCATCGGCGGAACCATTGCGATACCAAACCATGTGCGTGACGACAGGCGCGCGGCGGTCAGGGATGACCACCACCTGAAGGCCATTGGGCAGACTGAAATTCTGGATACCGGAGGCTGAAGGCAGGTCTGTCATGGTCATGGCTGTCTTTCGGCGCAGGAATGGCTGAACACGTGATTTGCACTGATCTTTGATCACATATGCACACCATGCTGCCAACACACGTTGCAGGCAACGCGGCATATGAGCAGCCAATGGTCCGATCACCGGAACAGGACCGATCAAGAACCGGGCACTGCGGGCCGATCAGCGCCGCGCCTTGCCCGGATTAATCAACGCCGCGCTGCGTTCAGGTTGCTCAGCGCCGCGCTGCGTTCAGGTTGGTCAGCGCCGCGCTTCCTGGGCGAGGAAGTCACGGACGCCGACATCACGATCACCTGCCAGGTTGGGTGCGGCGGTGGTACGTGCCACGCGCTGTGTCGGCGCGCGGTAGCCCGGTGGCGGCTCCACAAGGTATTTGCGCGGCGGCTCGGCACCCAGCGGCCTCTCGGCGGCATCGCGCTGTGCTCTCGCAGCATATCTGGCGTCGGCCTCCTGCATCTGCCGCATCGGGCCATAAAGCAAATCGCGGTCTTCACCACCATAGGGTGTTGTCGAGACGACGCCGTTGCGGCCGCGCGCCAGTTCGTCATTGGACAGGCGCGTGTTGTTGCCATTGAAGCGACGACGGTCGGCCCAGGCCTCGCTCTCACCGGCATCGCCGCGGCGGCGACGCTCGGCATTAGGATCGTTGGGCCAGTTGGCACGGGCACGGGAGGCCTCCCGCTCCTGCGGTGATGGCAGGCTCGAGCGCGGGGGCACGACAAGCGGCGCACGCTCGCGATATTCGATGCCGGGCGCGTCGGGTACCGAAAAGCCGAGAATGGACAGAAGGCCCGCGCCGAGGCCGTCCTGCGCCAAGGCCGGTGACGAAACCAGAAGGGCGGCGCTGAGTGAGCCCGCCACAAGCGCACCCGCAACACACAAGGTCTGACGCATGGTCTTGATCTCCACGTTACCGGTTGGCGAACGACCTGATCCCATCTGGCCGCCCATTCAGGCAGCACCGGGGTCAGGCTTCGCACCTTTGATACTGTCATACAACAGAGCCGCGACGCCGACAACAATGGCGGCATCGGCGATGTTGAACACGTACCAGCTGAATGTGCCCCAATGAAGATGAACGAAATCAGCCACGGCTCCATAGGCGATGCGGTCGATCACATTGCCCAGCGCGCCGCCGATGATCAGGCCCAGGCCCACGGCCTCAAGGCGCCGCACGGAGCGCCTGAGCCAGAATGACAGCCAGATCGCGGCGGCGATAGAGAGCACGACCAGCGCCCAGCGTCCCAGATTGCTCGACTGCTGGAACAGGCCATAGGAGATGCCCCTGTTCCAGACCATGACGAACTCCATGAACGGCAGGAGCTGCCACGGGCCGGTATCTTCCAACCTGACCACGAACAGGATCCACAGCTTCGAGAGCTGGTCCGCCACGAAGGTGATGATGGCCGTGGCAAGGCCGGCGCGCGCTTGAGACATCAGGCTGCCGCTCCGTCCCGTTCGCGCACCGCCCTGGCATCGCGCGGGGTGATGTCCGGATAGGCCGGATCGGCGGTGGAGGGGTCGAAATACCTCCACGAGCGGGCGCATTTGATGCCGGAAGCGGGCTTCACGACCACAGCCACGCCAGAAACATCATCAAGCCGGAAGGCCTCGGCAGGCCCCTGCCCCGCCTCCAAGGTGATGCCCGAGGTGATGCTGATCTCCGCCATGTCGACCGAATGCAGCGCGGCGATGTCGGGCGCATCCAGTGAAAGCCACACGACCGGGCTAGCCTCAAGCGACGAGCCGATGCGCTTTTGCGCGCGCTCGATTTCCAGCGCGCCTGTCACCACGCGGCGCACAGTGCGGATCAGCTTCCATTTGGTAGCCAGCACCTCGTCCAACCATGAGGCGGGCACATCCGGGAAGGTTTCCAGATGCACCGAGCCGCCGCTGTCCTTCAATGCCTGATAACGCTCAAGCCAGGCCTCCTCCGCCGTGAACACAAGGATCGGCGCAAGCCAGACCGTGATGCAGCGGAACACCTGATCGACCACGGTGAGCGCAGAGCGCCGCGCATGGCTGGAGGCCGGATCGCAATACAGCGCATCCTTGCGCACATCGAAATAGAAGGCCGACAGGTCCGCCGTCATGAACTGCGAGAGCAGCGCGATCACCTTCTTGTAGTCGTAAGCCTCGTAGGCACCGCGCACCCCGACATCAAGCTCGGCCAGCCGGTGCAGCATCAGCCGTTCCAGCTCCGGCATCGAGGCCGCATCAGTGACACGGTCCGCCTCATTCAAGTGCGCCAGCGTACCCAGCATCCAGCGGATGGTGTTGCGCAATTTGCGGTAGGTTTCCTGCATGTTCTTGAGGATTTCAGGCCCGATGCGCTGGTCGTCCGCATAATCCACCGAGGCGACCCACAGGCGCAGGATGTCGGCGCCGGACTGTTCGATGACCTTTTGCGGGGCGACCACGTTGCCGAGTGATTTCGACATCTTCTGGCCCTTCTCGTCCATCGTGAAGCCATGGGTGAGCACGACATCGAAAGGGGGACGGCCGCGCGTGCCGCAGCTTTCGATCAGGGAGGAGTGGAACCAGCCGCGGTGCTGGTCCGATCCTTCCAGATACATGATGGTGTCACGCCCGCCATCGACCTTGCGCTTCGTGCCGGCAAGGGCGGGAAAGTGCATCGGATCATCCAGCACATAGGCGTGCGTCGAGCCTGAATCGAACCAGACATCGAGCACGTCGTTGACCTTCTCGAAATCGTCGGCGTCGTAGCCGAACGGTTGAAGGAAGCGCGCGCCGTCGGCGCTGGCAAACCAGGCATCGCCGCCATCCACCTCGAAAGCCTCGCCGATGGCGTGGTTGACGCGTTCATCGCGCAGGATGTCGCCTTCCTTCAGGCCCTTGGCCGGCAGACCGCGCCTCGCCACGAACACCGTGATCGGCACCCCCCAGGCGCGCTGGCGCGAGACGACCCAGTCAGGCTTGGCCTCGATCATGCCACGGATGCGGTTCTCGCCAGCGGCAGGCACCCATTCGGTGGCCTTGATGCCGGAGAGAGACGCCTCGCGCAGGGTCATGGATCTCACGCTGGTGTCATCCCCGGCGCGCGAAGCGCGGGAAGGGGATCCACCTTCGGGCGCATGCAATGGATCCCCTTCCCGGCCCTTCGGACCGCCGGGGATGACACCGGTGAGGTTGCCACTTGGATCAAAAGGCTTGTCCATGGCGATGAACCATTGCGGCGAGTTGCGGAAGATCACCGGCTTCTTCGAGCGCCACGAATGCGGATACTGGTGCTTGAGCCGCCCGCGCGCGAACAGGTTTCCAGCCTCGATCAGGGCCTTGATCACGGCCTCGTTGGCATCGCCCTTGTCGCCCTTGTCGGTGATGACGGAGCGGCCTTCGAAGCCGGGGGCGTCCTTGGTGTAGGTGCCGTCTGCGGCGACGGTGTAGGGAATTTCGGTCGGGATGCCGTTGGCGCGCAGCGTTTGCTGCGTATCCGCGCGCATCCAGATGTCGAAATCCTCGCGGCCATGACCCGGCGCGGTGTGGACGAAGCCGGTGCCCGCATCGTCGCTGACGTGGTCGCCGTCGAGCAGAGGCACGTCAAAGGCGTAAGCTGCATCTTGGCCGCGGCCCGCGAGTGGGTGGGCGCAGATCGTGTCCGCCAGCACGAAGGCAGGCACGCCGATCAGCCGTTCGAATGCGTCAACCCGTGCAGCCTTGAAGACCTCGGCTGCAAGCCGGTCAGCAAGGACATACTTGTCGCCAACCTTTGCCCAGTTGTCGCCCGCAGCGGCAGTGACCTGGTAGACGCCATAGTCGATCCGGTTCGAGAACGAGATCGCCCGGTTGCCTGGGATGGTCCAGGGCGTGGTGGTCCAGATCAAGATACGAGCGCCAGCATAGGCTTCGCTCAGTGCGCCCCATTTTGCGTGAAATGTTTCGCGGTCAATCACGTCAGCGCGGTCCGGCGGCGAGATGCCATACGAACTCATGTCGAACGCCACCCACACCATGTCGCTCTGATAATCGTGATACTCGATCTCGGCCTCCGCCAGCGCGGTGCGTTCGACCACGCTCCACATCACGGGCTTGGAGCCGCGATAGAGCAGGCCGTTCATGCTGAACGTCATCAGTTCGCGCGCGATCTGGGCTTCGGCCGGGTAGGTCATGGTCAGGTAGGGGTTGGCCCAGTCGCCTTCCACGCCGAGGCGCTTGAACTGCTCGCACTGGACGCCGACCCAGTGTTCGGCGAAAGCCCGGCATTCCTTGCGGAACTCGATCAGCGGCACCTCGTCCTTGTTCTGGCCCTTGGCGCGGTATTGCTCCTCGATCTTCCACTCAATCGGCAGGCCATGGCAGTCCCAGCCGGGCACGTAGTTGCTGTCATAGCCCGCCATCTGGCGCGAACGCACCACCAGATCCTTCAGGATCTTGTTGAGGGCGTGGCCGATATGGATGTCGCCATTGGCATAGGGCGGACCATCGTGCAGCACGAAGCGGTCCCTGCCCTTGGAGGCCTTGCGCATCTGGCGATAGAGGTCCGTCGCGGCCCAGCGCTCGAGCATCCTGGGCTCCATGGCGGGCAATCCGGCCCGCATCGGAAACTCGGTCTGCGGGAGGTTGAGCGTGGCGGAATAGTCGCGCGCGGCGGATGCGGGGGTATTGGAAACATCTGACATTGTTCAATCACAATTTGTGGGCAGCGACAGCCAATTGAGGCCGTTCTGAGCCATCGATGCCGAAGTGGCAAGGTTGCAATGCGTCAAGGCTGCAATGTGAAAGGCTGCCCCGTGAAAAGCTGCCCCGTGTAAGGCTTGGCGGCGAAAAGCATGTCCCGGCCCGTCAGCAACCTCAAAAGGTGCGAGGGACCGGGCCTGTAATTCGCGGGGCGTAAAGCTGAGCCATCATGCACAAAGCATATCACCGCATGGCAGCGGGCGGAAGTGGCCGTTGGCGGCTCACGCAGCCTTGATGCGCGCGATGTGCTCGCTCACGGCCGTTCGCAGGTGCTCTGCGGTCTTGATGACGCTGTCGGCTGCCTGTTCCACGTCGCTCGCGGCGAAGGAGTTTTTCCCTGACGCCTCGTCGATGGCCATGATGGCGGTGTTGACCTCCATGCTGGACGTGGCCGCCTCCGTGATCGAACGTGCGATTTCCTGTGTGGCGGCGCCCTGCTGCTCGACCGCGCTGGCGATCGAGACGGTGATCTTGTCGATCATGGCGATGGTTTCGCCGATCCCGCCAATGGCACCGACGGCCTGATGGGTCGCGGTCTGCATGTCCTCGACCTGGCGGCGGATTTCGTCAGTGGCCTTGGCTGTCTGGCTGGCCAGTTGCTTGACCTCCTGCGCCACGACCGCGAAGCCGCGCCCTGCATCGCCCGCGCGGGCCGCCTCGATGGTGGCGTTGAGCGCCAGAAGGTTGGTCTGCTCCGCAATCGAGGTGATCAGCGTCACGACCTCCCCGATGCGCGAGCTTGAGCTGGCCAGGACGCCGACCAGATCGCGGGTCGTATCCATGGCCGCCACGGCCTCTGCGGTGACGCTGGAGCCTTGCGAAATCTGCTGCGTGATGTCGAGGATCACCGCATTGAGTTCTTCCGCCGCCGCCGCCGCCGTCCGCACACTGTCAGACGACACGCTGGAGGAGGAACTGGCTGCGCCCAGTTGCCACGCGGCCTGCTGGGACGACGCACGGAGAAGTTCTGCCTGGCTGCGCAAGGACACTGTTGTCTGAAGAACCGATTCGACCGTGTCTGCCACCACGGTCTGGAGGCTGGCTGTGGCGTCCTCGACCTGGCTTGCCCGCCGCATCTGTTCCTCCCCGGCGCGGGCTTCCTCTTCCTGCATGGCCGCTTTCTCGATCAGCGCGACACGCAGGTTGTCCACGGCACGGGCCATCTTGCCGAATTCATCGGTACGGTCGCGGTCCTCGACCACATGGGAGAGCTTGCCATCAGCGATGATCTGGACCGTCTCGCTGAGACGGGTCACGGGTTTCAGGCCAAGGCTGGTCATGAAAGCCGCCAAAATCAGCCCGATGACACTGACGACAAGCGCTGCGATCATGACGGCATTGTCGATCCTCCTGCCCAGGGCCTCGGATTCATCCTTGCGGACGCCGACATAAAGCACGCCTCCGACAGAACCATCGGCAACGAAGATCGGCACATATTGCGTGAAATACGGTTTGCCCAGGATCACGGCTTCCCCGGCATAGGCCTTGCCTGCGCGCACGCTGGCAAAGACCGGATTTGCGACGCCAAGCACCGTGCCGATGGCGCGTGTTCCGTCATCACGCTTCACCGAGGTCGTGATGCGCACGTAATCGCCCTTGGCGGAATCCCAGCGGAACACCGTTGCCGTTCCGCCAACGATGCGCGTGACATTGTCCACAAGCTGGTGATCCGGAAGGTCCGGCACATTTGCCATCTTGATGCGATCAACGCCGGTTGGCGAGAACAGCACGTCGACGCCGGGCTGGCTGGCACGCAGCAGGTGCGCGATCAGCTTCATCGCGCTGTTCTGCTCCTGAAGCGCCTTGTCGCGCATGCCGGCGTCAATCGACGTGACAGCAAGCATACCAACCACGAACACGCTTCCCGCAATCAGCACTGCAACGCCGATGGCTATCCTGATGCGAAGCGACAGCCGCGAAACCCAGCCAAACAGATTCATCGATAAACTCTCCCAGCAGCATCCATGACTGCGAGAGAACGGTTAATGATCAGCGAAGAAAACGCCCTGCGACGCTGCGTCAGACAAGGATTGCGCGAGATTTTTCCGTGTCACGCTGCATTTGCGCGACAAGCGCTTCGACCGTCGCAAATTTCTCCTCACCGCGAACCCAACCTGCAAAGGCAATGTCGAGAACCTGGCCATAAAGATCGCCCTTGAAATCGAACACGAAGGTCTCAAGGCGCGGCGCCCCGTCATCGAAGGTCGGCCTGCGTCCGAAGCTGGCGACGCCGTCATGCCAGGCTTTGCCGATCCTGACGCGCACGGCATAGATGCCGTGGCGCAACCGGTTGTCTGCGGACAGGACCATATTGGCGGTCGGAAAGCCCAGAAGCCGACCTCGCTTGTCGCCATGCACGACCTCGCCGCGCACCGTCCAGGGCGCACCGAGCATGGCGTTCGCGCCCGCGATATCACCAAGCGACAGCGCATCCCTGATGCGCGAAGATGAAATGGGCACATCATCCGCATCGACAACGGCACCGAGCGCGACGGACTTGACCCCGGATCTGGCCAGACGCTGCTGCAGCATGGCCACATCACCGGCCCGCCCTCGCCCGAAACGGAAATCCGTGCCGACGACAACGCCGCTTGCACCGAGTTGGCCAGTCACGATGTCATCGACAAAGGCTTTGGCATCAAGGCCCGCAAGTGCTGCATCGAAGGCAAGCTCCACCACGCCGTCGCAGCCAAGCCCCGCCAGCAGCGAAGCCCGCATAGCGGCGGGGGTCAGCCGGAAAACCGGCTGCTCCGGCCTGAAGAATGATCGCGGGTGTGGCTCGAACGTCAGGACGCACATGGGCCTCAAGGCCGCATCAGCCATCGAACGGGCCTGGGCCAGAAGCGCCCTGTGCCCGAGATGCACGCCATCGAAATTGCCGATGGCCATGACAGCGCCTCTCAGATGCTGCGGCACAGGCACAGGCCCACGCCAGATGCCTCCGGAAGAAATGCCGATGTCTGATGCCGAAACTGTCACGGTCCGCCCAAATCCAACATGTTGCGACATGGAGGTGGCCTGAACATGCTGCGCCGTCAAGTCAGGCGGATCAGCCCGCACGGAGATGACATCCGCCCCCACTGCGAAAGGGTGATCGGTCATCATGCCGAGAGCTGTGGCATGGGGAGAATGTGCCTTCACAAACCTGCACGCGCTGGTCCTTTGCAAGGCCTCAGAGCCGCAGCCCGGCGGTACAAAAGCCCAGCCGCTGCTTAACGCGTTATCAACCCGGGTGGGTTAAACCGTCTGCAAGTTGGCTGTCGGGTCAGGGCTTGCCTTTCGCAAGCGTTGCTAAATGGTCGATGATTGACGGAGCAACTCTGATGGCACTCGATACTTCCATGCCGATCCTGGTGGTCGATGATTACCAGACCATGGTCCGCATCATCAAAAACCTGCTGAAACAGCTCGGCTTCGAGGATGTCGATGATGCCGCCGACGGCACGGCTGCGATCGGGAAGCTCAAGCAGAAAAAGTACGGCCTCGTGATTTCCGACTGGAACATGGAGCCCATGACCGGCTACGAGCTGTTGCGGCATGTCCGGGCCGACGATAGCCTCCGCAGCACACCGTTCATCATGGTCACGGCTGAGTCCAAGACCGAGAACGTGATTGCAGCGAAGAAGGCCGGTGTGAACAACTACATCGTCAAGCCTTTCAATGCCCAGACGCTGAAAACCAAGATCGAGGCCGTCTGCGGCGCCTGATCGCTCAACGTCTTTTCGGAAAGCTTGAGCTATGGCAGATGTTGCCCAGGTCATGGATTCGTCCCGCTGTGATGCGAGCTACGATGCGCTGGCCCGCGACATCGATGCTGTCGCAATCCACATCAACGAACTGAGACATGCGATCAACGGCCTCGGCATTCTCGACATGACCAACCGCAAGCTCAGCGCGGCACAGATCGATCTCAACGATGCCATCACCGTCACGCGCAATGCAACCGATATGGTGCTCGAAACGGCGGAGACGCTGCTCGCCTCGCCTCTCAGCAATTGCGACTATCGCGCGCTTGTCGAGGAACGGATGATCGGGCTGATGGAAGCCTGCAGCTTTCAGGATCTGACCGGCCAGCGCTTGACGCGCGTGTCCCAGACGCTTGGCGTGATCGAGGAACGGCTCAAGACTTTCGCGACCTTGGCTCGGGTCAAGCCCTGCGAGCCGCAGCGCGGCGCTGAAGAAACCATGCTGGATGAGCGGAAGGCCCGCCAGCTGCTGCATGGTCCGGGCTGTCCCGATGGTCTTGAACAGGACAGCGTCGACTACCTCCTGCGCTTCACCGGCTGATCCGCCCCGTCACCAGATCAGGCGCGGCATCACGTAACGTGGCATCACGGCCTGTGTTTCAAGCCAGGCGCGGTGCTTGCCGGGCCAGTTTTCGCCGCCCGCATCGGCCCAGTGAATGCCCTCGAACAGCAGGATCGACTCCAGCCCCATGGCAACCGCACCCGTGATATCGGTGCGGATGGCGTCACCGACCGCCCTCGTGCGCTCCAGGGGCGCTTGCACCCCGCGCAAGCGCGCGGCCATGGCCAGCGCCTCGACATAGACCGGGCGGTGCGGCTTGCCGGCGTAGATCGCTTCGCCACCGAGCTTCTCAAAGGCACCCGCCATCGCACCGGCGCAGGGGATGAGCCTGTCGCCGCGCTCGACGACAAGGTCCGGGTTGGCGCAGATCATCACCAGCTTGCGTCGCGCCATCAGGGCCAGCACATCGGCATAGTCCGCCGGTGTCTGTGTCTCGTCATCGTCATATCCCGTACAGACGCAATAGTCCGCCGCATCGGCATCCGACAGAACAACATCGAGGCCCTCGAACAGGGTCCGGTCCCGCTCCGGGCCAAGATGCAGCACCGTCTGGCCACGCCGCGCCATGATCAGTCCGCGCGTCAGGTCGCCGGACGTGATGATGTCATCGAACGAGGCCCGCGTCACACCGAAGCGCATCATCTGCGGAATGACATCACCTGACGGGCGCGGCGAGTTGGACACCATGATGACCGTGCCGCCACCGGCCCGGAAGCGCTCGAGCGCGGCGCAAGCTCCGGCATGGGCCTTCTGTCCGTTGTGGACGACGCCCCAGACATCGCAGATCAGCACATCGGTCTGGCTTGCAATGCCGCCGAAGCCGGCCAGCACCTCACCGCCGCGCATCGTGATTGTCTTGCTGTCGCTCATCTGGGCATGCGCTCATAGCTGGTGGTTCATGGCTTGCCGGGCTGAAGTGACGGAGGCGCATGGCGGCGTCAAGTCCGGAGAGGCAAGTCTGGAGAGGCAAGTCCGGGAAGGGCAGGTCCGGAGAGGCAGGCCATGCTGTTATGCCCTGCGCAACACCGACCTGAACGGAATGCGCTGGGGCACCACGCCGACATCGTCGTTCCGCGCGGGTGGAGGCACCAGCGGCGCGTTGTCGGCCGGAACAGGGCTGGCTGCATGGGACGACGGCGCATCGACAGGCAGGAACACATCCGGCTTGACGGGCCTTGGCTGGGAAATCGCAAAGCCTTGCGCCAGCCTGATGTCGAGGTCGATCAGATCGGCGATGAGGCGATCTGACTCGGCGTGTTCGCCGATCATTTCGATGCCCGCCCGGCGGAGCAGCAGCGCAAGGTCAGCCACATCGATGTCGAGGCCGGGCGAGCGTTCCTCCAGCCCTGCCAGAACGGACGCCGAGGCCTTGATGTAGCGGATGCCCCGATCCGCCAGCGCGTTCGGGTCGAGCCTGAGATCGGACACATGGTCGAGCGCGAACCTGACGCCGCGCGCCGACATGCCGCCTACGATACCCAGGCGAGCCGGATCAAGCTGACGGAAGGTGCGCTGCGGAATTTCGATGATCAGGCGGGCTGCCTGGCTCTGGTAGGCTTCGAGCACCCGCGCGACCGAGCCGAGGGACCGGGCATCGGCCCAGGTGCTTGCGCACAGGTTGAGCGACACGAACTGCTCGTTGCCCTTCGTGTTGAGATGGGCCGCGATCGCAAGGATCTGGGTCAGAACCTGCGCGTCGAGGCCGGAGCCCTGCCCTGCGCGCTCCAGTGCCGCGATGAATTCGGATGGCATCAGCAGCGTGCCATCGGCCAGCCTGAGCCGTGCCAGCGCCTCGTAACCGACCGTGCGGCGCTGCGGCAAAGCTGCGACCGGCTGCAGATGCACTTCCAGACCGCCGCTGCCGAAAGCCGCGATGATGGCCTCGAGCCTTGCATCATCACGCTTGCCAAGCTGGGCATCGACGAGGGCGGACGGCTCGGCGACCAGGCTTGATGGAGGAGATGGTGCCGCGTCCACCTCACCGGCAGCCCTCGTTGCAGCCCTCATTTCAACCGTCGCAGCAGCGTTATTCACGACCGGTGATGACACCCGTGCAGTCAGCGTCGAGGGTGCTTTCACGGCGGCATCAAGCCGCACTTCGTGGTCGGATACGGCCGTTGCCACATCACGCAGGACGCCGCCCAGCAGGCCGACCTCCGCTGTCAACTCGGCAAGGGCTGTTCGCGTGGGCGCGATGTCGGCCTCGCGCAGGGGTTCGGAGTTGATCCGCGACTGCAGACCATCCAGCTTGATCCGGGTTGCGGCAAGCCGCACGTTCATTTCGCCGACATTCCGCGCCAGAGCATCGGCCTGTTGGCGACGGCCCGTGTCCAGCGCCAGCAGCGCCGCCAGTGATGCAAGTCCCAGCACGGCCAGCGCCACCGGCATGGCGAAGGCCCCCGGCAGCATGACGGCCAGACCGGAAGCTGCGCCAATTCCAATCACCGCGCTGATGAGGGGGGCGCGCAAGGCAGGTTCGATGCGTGGCAAATTGATCATTCGGGATCCCCAGGACCGGCTCAAGGCAGACATCAAGGCCACGCCGCGAATCAGTGCTTGCCAGATTACGACACCGGATGCTTCCCTGACAGGCCATCAAGCAGAACCCGAGGATCCTTGCCGTGAGACGCTTCAACCCACCAGCCATCGCCCTTCCGGCCTCGCGTTACAGCCAGGGCGTTCTGCATGGTCCAGGCCAGAGGCTGTTGATTTCAGGGCAGGTCGGGGTGCGCCCTGACGGCACACCCGTGCCGGGCCTGAAGGAGCAGATCGACCTCGCGTTCACGAATTTCATGGCCGTGCTGGCTGCGGCCGGCATGGGGCCGGAGCATGTGGTCAAAATCACCGCGATGGCGCTCAGCCCGGAAGCGCTTCCCCATTACAGAGCCGCCAGGGACAGGGCCTTCGAAGGCCACGCTCCGGCCTCGACCTATGTTCAGGTTGCGGCGCTTGCCAGCCCCGACTTTCTGTTCGAGGTCGATGGCGAGGCTGTGAGCGAGGGATAGCTCCCGCTTGGCAGGCCGCTGAAAAAACGAGAGGCTCTTCCGCGATTGCGAGCGCATCACGTTTTGCAGCAGCCTCTAAGGTCATTGCAGGATCAACCCTTGTGCAGGCTCGCCAGCCCGACCTTGTTGAGAGTCTCGATCAACATGGCGCGCACGTCGGGCGCAAAAAAGGCGCGGTCGAGAAACTCTCCAGCGTCGCGTCCAAAGACAGGTGAAATATCCGACAGCTTGCGCATGGCGCTCTTGGCATGTTCCGGTTTGCCCGCATCCGAAGCGGCAAGGGCACGGCCCAGAAGGGCGAGTGGCGCCTCGATCAGTTCCAGGGAGCGGAGC
>JANMHN010000456.1:0-2702 GCA_031375185.1 Allobosea sp.
CCGCCAGCTGTTCCTGCCCTTCATCGCGCTGATCAAGGAAGCATGCGAGGTCGTGCCACTGGATGGGCCGACCGATTACCGCATGCAGCGTCTGGCGGGGGCGGCGACCTGGCATGTGCCCAATGGCGAGGCAGCGACAGAGGCGATGTCGGACGCGTTCTTTCGCCTGACCGACTATCCGGTCGCCGATCGCGCCATGGTGCCGACCGAGACCATAGCGGTGCCGGGCGGCCGCACCTTGTTCGTGCCGAAATCGCTGAAGGGCGTCGCTGTGTTTTCCTTTGCGCGGCTGTGTCGCCAGCCGCTGGGCGCCGCCGACTATCTGGCGCTGGCGCGGCGGTTCGACACCGTGTTCATCGTCGGCATACCCGTGCTGGGGCCTGAGAACCGCAACGAGGCGGCGCGGTTCGTGACGCTGATCGATGCGCTCTACGAATACAAGGTCAAGCTGATCGCCTCGGCCGATGCCGCGCCCGAAGGCCTGTATCCGGCCGGCGACGGGGTTTTCGAGTTCGAGCGGACGGTGTCGCGGCTGATGGAGATGCAGTCGACCGCCTATATGGCACTGGGCCATGGCCTTGATCAGCCGGGCGGTGTCGAATCCTTGGCGGCTATCCCCTGATTCCTGCGCACCGGGCGCCGGCGGCGGTTGCGCGGGTGCGGCAGACGGACTATCCGGCTGCATCGCTTTTCCCCGACTCAAAAAGGACTGGATAGCCCCATGGCTCGCAACAAGATTGCGCTGATCGGCGCTGGCAATATCGGTGGCACGCTGGCGCATCTCGCCGCCGCCAAGGCTCTGGGCGATGTCGTCCTGTTCGATGTCGTGGAGGGCGTGCCGCAGGGCAAGGCGCTCGATCTGTCGCAGTGCGGCCCGGTCGAAGGCTTTGACGTCAACATCAAGGGCACCAACGATTACGCCGATATCGCCGGGGCCGATGTCATCATCGTCACCGCCGGCGTCGCCCGCAAGCCGGGCATGAGCCGCGACGACCTGCTGGGCATCAACCTGAAGGTCATGAAGGCGGTAGGCGAGGGCATCAAGGCCAATGCGCCGGATGCGTTCGTCATCTGCATCACCAATCCGCTCGATGCCATGGTCTGGGCGCTGCGCGAATTCTCGGGCCTGCCGCATCACATGGTGGTCGGCATGGCGGGTGTGCTCGATTCGGCGCGCTTCCGGCATTTCCTGGCGGATGAATTCAAGGTTTCGGTCAAGGATGTCACCGCCTTCGTGCTGGGCGGCCATGGCGATACGATGGTGCCTGTTGTCGAATATTCGACCGTCGCCGGCATCCCGATCCCCGATCTGATCAAGATGGGCTGGAGCACCAAGGAGAAGATCGACGCCATCGTGCAGCGCACGCGCTCCGGCGGCGGCGAGATCGTCGGCCTGCTCAAGACCGGTTCGGCTTATTATGCGCCTGCGACGAGCGGCATTTCGATGGCCGAAGCCTATCTGTACGATCAGAAGCGGGTCATCCCGGCGGCGGTGAACCTGACCGGTCAATATGGGGTCAACGATCTGTACGTCGGCGTGCCTTGCGTGATCGGCGCGGGCGGCGTGGAGAAGGTGGTCGAGATTGCGCTGACGCCGGAGGCACAGGCCAATTTCACGGTCTCGGTCGACGCTGTGAAGGAGCTGCTGGTGGCCTGCAAGGCGATCGACGGGAGCCTTGCCTGACCTTGGAATAGCAGCAAGTATTTCAAAGGTGGCGTCTGCTTTCTCGAACCAGGTATTTTCATTTTTGCGAGTAACGGGGGGAATTGAAATGCTGAAGTTGATTCCGGGTGCTGTTATAGCGATGGCGCTCGTCGGCTGTGCATCGACGCAGACAGTTCTCAACAAGCCGGTCACTGAAACCTACCATTCGACGCATTCAGTGAAGGAAGTTGCATTCTGTCTCGGTAACAAGAACAACGTTTCAGTTCTTGAAAAAGATGACAACTCTCGCGTTGTATTGCTGAAAAATGGCTACGGTGGCGTGTCGCTCGCGTTTACGATTATCCCGGAAGGTAGCGGGAGCATGATCGAATATCGCAAGGAATTCGGTACCATCGGTGGCATCTGGAAGCAGTGTGTCGGGGCAGAACCCTGGAAAGAATAGAATGTCGATACATTCAAACTGGACCCGCGATGATATCGCCGCGCTGTTTGACCTGCCGTTTGCGGAGCTGATATTCCGTGCCCAGCAGGTCCACCGCGCAAACTTTGATCCTCAGGCGGTGCAGAAATCGCAACTGTTGTCGATCAAGACCGGTGGATGCCCGGAAGATTGCGGTTACTGCGCGCAATCGGTGAAATTCAACACCGGGGTCAAGGCCGACAAGTTGATGGATACCGCTGCTGTCATCGCCGAGGCGCGACGCGCAAAGGCGGGTGGGGCGACCCGGTTTTGCATGGGAGCAGCTTGGAAGAACCCCAAGGATCGCGACATTCCGGCGCTCGCCGAAATGGTGATGGGCGTGCGGGCATTGGGGCTGGAAACCTGCATGACGCTGGGGATGCTCAGCGACACGCAGGTGCAGGCGCTCGCCGATGCCGGGCTGCATTATTACAACCATAATATCGACAGCTCGCCCGAATATTATGGCAGCGTCGTTACCACCCGCACCCATGCCGACCGGCTCGATACGGTGGCGCTGGTGCGTGAGGCCGGCATCGGCGTCTGCTGCGGCGGCATTATCGGCATGGGCGAGAG
>JANMHN010000462.1:0-9542 GCA_031375185.1 Allobosea sp.
GCCGTAGAACGGAAAGCGGAATTCATGCTGAGCCTGGAACCAGACCGGATCGAAGGCGTAACCCGCACGATCGAGGTCAGCCAGCACATCGTAGAAATCGGCCTTCACGAACTCCGGCAGCATGAAGCGGTCATGCAGCGACGTTCCCCAGCGCACCAGCGAGCCTGTCTGCGGCTCACGCCAGAACCAGGCCACCAGCGCGCGGACCAGAAGCTGCTGCGCCAGACTCATGCGCGCATCGGGCGGCATCTCGAACGAGCGGAATTCGACCAGACCAAGCCTGCCTGTCGGGCCATCGGGCGAATACAGCTTGTCGATGCAGATTTCAGCACGGTGCGTGTTGCCGGTCACGTCGATCAGCAGATTGCGGAACAGCCGATCGACCATCCACGGCGCGACATGACCCTGACCCGGGGCCGGCACATGTGCCATGGCGATTTCCAGCTCGTAAAGGCCATCGTGCCGAGCTTCGTCAACGCGCGGTGCCTGGCTCGTCGGGCCGATGAACATGCCTGAAAACATGTAGGACAGCGACGGGTGGCGCTGCCAGTAGAGCACAAGGCTTTTCAAGAGGTCGGGCCTGCGCAGGAACGGGCTGTCGGGCGGTGTCGCACCGCCAATCACCACATGGTTGCCGCCGCCGGTCCCGGTATGACGGCCATCGACCATGAACTTGTCGCAGCCGAGCCGTGTGTGGAACGCGTCCTCGTAAAGACCCTTGGTGATCGCCACCGCTTGCTTCCACGTCGCGGCAGGCTGCACATTGACCTCGATCACACCCGGATCAGGCGTGACCTTGATCACCTCGATGCGCGGGTCATAGGGCGGTGCATAGCCTTCGATGTGGACGGCCTGGCCCGTGGCTTTCGCTGCGGCTTCGATGGCTGCAAGCAGGTCAAGATAATCCTCCAGCTTCTCGACAGGCGGCATGAACACGCACGGGATGCCATCACGCACCTCGACACTGAGGGCCGTGCGGACACTCTCCGCCTCCAGATCCTGCTCGACACGGTCCTGACGCTGCACATCGCGTCCTGACGACGCAATGAAGCCGAGCGCGGCACCGTCCTCTGGCGTATGTCCGCCGACAGCTTTCAGTCCGTGATCTGGATCGGCCACGGGGAGCGGCGCGCGGGCCTCAAGCGGGTCTTGCGGATGAACATGCGGATAGGCGGAGGGCGGCACCCAGGGCAGCGAGCCCAGCGGCAGACGATAGCCGACCGGCGAGTCGCCCGGCACCAGAAACAGTTTTCCGCGCCTGAGGCCCCAGCGCTCGGAGCGCCAGCGCCGGTCCGATGCCGCGGCCTGCCAGCGCTGCACCGGCAGCACATAGCCCGACGCTGCGTTCAGCCCGCGCTCGAAGGTGCGCACCATGCGGGCGCGTTCCTCGGGGTCGGAGAGTTTCGGGTCCAGCGGATCAACATTGGGCGGCAATTGCCCTTCCTTGACCAGCCAGTGCGCCGGGTCTTCGAAAGCAGGCAGCACATAATCGGTCTCGATGCCCAGATGGCTGGCGACATGGATGGCGATCTGCTGAGCAGGGCCTGATTCAGCCGTGGCCTTTTGTGGCTTCTTCGGTTCCGGCGCGATCAGGTTCATGTCATTCCAGATCGGTTGGCCATCCTTGCGCCAGTAGAGCCCGAAGGCCCAGCGCGGCAATGTTTCGCCGGGATACCACTTGCCCTGCCCGTAATGCAGGAAGCCCCCCGGCGCAAAGCGTGTGCGCAGGCGGCGGATCAGCTCATCGGCGCGGCCGCGCTTTTGCGGGCCGACGGCAGCCGTGTTCCATTCCTCCCCCTCGTAGTCATCGATCGACACGAAGGTCGGCTCGCCGCCCATTGTCAGGCGTACATCCTGTGCCACGAGATCGACATCGACGCGTTCGCCCAGCGCATCGAGCGCGTCCCAAGCCTCGTCGGAGAATGGCAATGTGATGCGCGGGGCCTCTCGAACCCGCGTCACCGTCATCTTGAAATCGAAGGAGGTGTTGGCATAACCCGTGAGAGCACCGCTGACAGGCGCGGCAGAGCGGAAATGCGGCGTGGCGGCCACGGGAATATGACCTTCTCCGCAAAGCAGGCCGGATGTCGGGTCCATGCCGATCCAGCCCGCGCCGGGGATATAGACCTCCGCCCAGGCGTGCAGGTCGGTGAAATCCTTGGTCGTGCCCTTTGGCCCCTCAAGCGGCTCGATGTCAGCGGTGAGCTGCACCAGATAGCCCGAGACAAAACGCGCGGCGAAGCCCAGATGCCGCAGGATCTGCACCATCAGCCAGCCTGAATCACGGCACGAACCGGAGGCCAGCGTCAACGTCTCTTCCGGCGTCTGCACGCCTGGCTCCATGCGGATGCCATAGGCGATCATGCGCTGGAGCTGCGCGTTGAGATCGACCACGAAGTTGACGGTGTTGGTCGGCTGTCGCGGAATGGTGGCGAGGAACGCACTGAGTCTCGGTCCGGCTGGCTCGGCGATCAGGTAGGGAGCCAGCTCTTCCTTGAGGTCGTCCGGATAGCTGAACGGAAATGTCTCGGCCTCCGTCTCGACAAAGAAGTCGAACGGGTTGACCACGGCAAGATCGACGACAAGGTCGACCTCGATACGAAACTCGGTGACGGGCTCGGGAAACACAAAGCGGGCCATCCAGTTTCCGCTGGGGTCCTGCTGCCAGTTGACGAAATGCTGTGCCGGGCTGACCTTCAGCGCATAGCTCTCAATCCGCGAGCGGCAATGTGGCGCCGGGCGAAGCCGGATGATTTGAGGCCCCAGCGAGACTGGCTGATCATAAGTGTAGTGCGTGACGTGCTGGATCGCGGCGATAACGGCCAAGGGCTCAACCTTTGTATGTCTCAAGATCGTGCCGGACGATAGCGCCCACTGCCAATGATAGGAAGCGATGTTGCGGTTATATTTTGGGCAAGTCGCTTTTTGGGCAAGTCGCCCGCGTTCTCCAGTTCAGGGAGAACGAACCTCCAGAACGCTGGCGGCAGATACCATCAATCCTGACTCGTATTTCAATTCCACGCCGCTCATCCCGCGTCTGCGGGCTTCGCTGATGAGCCAGACAATGCGTGCGGAAGCGTCCGCTGTCGAAAGCCCGCCCTCTCGAATGTTCGAGACGCAGTTACGCCCGGCGTCCCGGCTGATTCCGGCTTTTGGGTCATAGGTGAAATAGGCACCAAGGCTATCCACAGCGGAGAGGCCGGGCCGCTCGCCAATCAGCATGACAACTGCACGAGCCCGGAGGATGTTGGCAATCTCGTCACCTAGCGCAACACGCCCCTGCCGGGCGATGACAAACGGTGCCACCGCAAGACCGGCGTTCTGCACCTGACCGGAGATCAGCAAGGCGAGTGGCACGGCACTGGTATGGACTGCCGTGGCAGAAAGTCCGTCCGAAATCACGATGGCAAGATCCACAGGTCCGGCGGACGCATCTGCCAAAGCGAGTGCCGAGCGTTCACTGAGAGTACGGCCAAGGTCGGGACGCCGCAGGTAGATATCGCGTGAGGGCGCAGCACTTTCGGCCAGCAGGACGTCGGCACCGAGGGCCCGCGTAATCGCTTCGGCATCCAGCACGGCATGCACCGCATCACGCGCCCTCGCATGTGCAAGCTGGAAAGCCAGCACCTCTGAAAGTGCCAGACCCTGCCCGGCACGTTGCAGACCAATCCGGGCAGGTGTGGCTGCTTTGAGCGATCTCCACTGGTCAGGATATCCAGGCAGCTGGCTCATGGTTCTGCGTCCCTGAACCGGGCGATGAGCGCTGGCACGTCATCCGGCGACGCGATCTCGCCTCCTGCACGGGTGATCCCCATTTTCAGAAGCCAGGCATCAAACTCCGGCGCACGCTTCAGGCCGAACACCTCACGCACGTAAAGTGCATCGTGAAACGAGGTCGACTGGTAATTCAGCATGACATCGTCTGCGCCCGGCACACCCATGATGAAGGTGACACCAGCCGCAGCCAGCAGTGTCATCAGGCTGTCCATGTCGTCCTGATCAGCCTCGGCATGGTTGGTGTAACAGACGTCGCATCCAAGCGGCAGGCCGAGCAGCTTGCCACAGAAGTGATCTTCAAGCCCTGCACGGATGATCTGCTTGCCATCGTAAAGATACTCCGGCCCGATGAAGCCAACCACAGTATTGACCAGAAGCGGCGCATAACGCCTTGCTACTCCATAGGCCCGTGCTTCGAGGGTTTGCTGATCAACACCATGATGTGCCCCTGCAGACAGCGGAGTGCCCTGCCCGGTTTCGAAATACATGACATTGTCGCCCTTCGTGCCTCGTTTGAGGCCTCTCGCAGCGTCATGCGCTTCGTCAAGCATGGTCAGCGTCACGCCGAAGGATGAATTCGCGCCCTGGGTACCCGCGATCGACTGGAACACGAGGTCAACGGGCGCACCGCGATTGATCAGCTCGATTGTTGATGAGACATGGGTCAGGACACAACTTTGCGTCGGTATGTCGTGCGTCTCAATCAGATCGCGGAGAAGCTGATGAAGCTGAAGAAGCTGCTGCAGTGAATCGGTGGCCGGATTGACCCCGATCGTGGCGTCACCTGCACCAAGCAGCAATCCGTCGATGGTCGAGGCGACAATGCCGGCAAGATCGTCTGTCGGGTGATTGGGCTGCAAACGGACCGCCATCGTCCCACGCAGACCGATCGTGTTGCGAAAGCGGGTAATGACCTCGCATTTCCTGGCCACCAGAATCAGATCCTGCTGGCGCATCAGCTTTGACACCGCGGCTGCCATTTCCGGCGTCAATCCGGGTGCCAGCTTTGCGAGCGCCGCCGGGTTGGCCTCATGCGACACAAGCCAATCCCGAAACTGGCCGACGGTCATGTGGGCCACAGGCGAAAACGCCAGGGCGTCATGGCTGTCGATGATCAAGCGTGTGACGTCGTCGGTCTCATACGGTATGACCACGTCGCTGAGAAAGCGCCGCAGCGGCACGTCAGCAAGACACATCTTGGCCGCAACATTCTCAGCGGCACTTCCTGCGGCAAGACCAGCCAGCATGTCACCCGAGCGCAGCGGCGTTGCCTTTGCCAGCAGCGTCTTGAGGTCGGCAAAGACATGGCGTGTTTGGCCGACAGTGTGATGAAACATCCCGCTACCCTTCACCGACTTCGTCGTCATGGTGATGACAGCCAAGCCATGACCTTCACAGCACCAGCTTGAAACCTTCATGGCTCCTGGCAAAGCCAAGCCGCTCGTAGAACCGGTGCGCGTCGCCACGTTTCTTGTTCGATGTCAGTTGCATGACCCCGGCGCCTGCCGCCCTCGCCTCTGCAATGGCATGCGACACCATGCTGGCCCCAATTCCGGCGCTGCGCATGTCGGGCAGCACATGCACGGACTCCAGTGTGGCGCGGGTGCGCCCGCCTCCGACAAGGCCGGGCGTCAGCGTGAGCTGGAACGTGCCGACGATCAGCCCGCCCTCGGAGCGCAGGCCCCTGCCCGTGTCCCTGAGCACTTCATCCGCCACCGCGACGTAAAGGCGGTTGACCGGGCTCGCAAGTATGGCGGCCATGGCGCGTTGATAGGCCGGACGGGTTGCGTCAGACCAGACATCGCCATGCCCGCCCTTGTCGTCGGCCATGTAGATGCGGACGATGGCCTCCAGATCATCCGCATTCGCCCGCCGGATCGTGGCCAGCATCAGGCTGCCTGCGAGGCTTTCGGCAAAAGCTGGTCATTCGGCTTGAAGCCGGGCTGGCTTTCGACACGTGCCATCCAGGCACAGACATGGGCATATTGCCCCAGATCGAACCCGCCGACAGGCGCATAAGAGACAACGCCGTAGAGGTCGATGTCGGCAATGGTCAGGCCCTTGCCGACCAGCCAGTCGCGGCCCTTCAGGTGGTCGTCGAGCACCTTCAGCGCGACGTTGCCCTCGGCAAAGTGCATTTCGGCAATCGGCTGCGCAATGGAGCGCAGGCCAAGGCGCTGGCCACGCAAGCGGTAGATATGCCCGGCCAGACGGTCGAAATCCCAGAACATCCACTCGCGAGCCTGGATTTTTTCTTGCGCGCCGTTGCCGCCGAATTTGCCCAGATGCTCCGCCAGATATTCGAGGATGGACGCGGACTGGCACAGGTGCAGGCCCGTCTTGCTGTCTGCGAGGAGCGGCACCTGCCCATAGCGCTGCTTGGCGATGTAGTCTGGTTGCTTGTGTTCGCCCGCCCGCAGGTTGACATGCACATAGTCAAACGTCTCCCCGGCCAGCCCGAGCATCAGGCCGACCTTGTAGGCAGGCCCTGACAGCCAGATGCCGTGGAGTGTGAAGCGGGATGGCATGATGAAATTCCTTGATGAAGACCTGATGGGCGTGAAGCATCACCGCAAGCCAGCGATGGCGTCAAGCCTTTGGTGCGCATGTCGTCCCCCCACACATCCTCATCCTGAGCGGCGTCGAAGGAGGAGCTCAAGCCGTGCATGTCTGGAGCTCGCCCTTCGACAGGCTCAGGGTGAGGATCGCTGGTGTTTGGCAACAGAGCGGGCAAGCTGACACCAGAACCGGACAGCCTCACCCAAGCCCCAGCTTCTTCGCCAAAATCTCGTTTACGGCGACAGGGTTGGCCTTGCCGCCAGAGGCTTTCATGATCTGGCCGACGAACCAGCCCGCCATGGAAGGCTTGAGCTTGACCTGCTCGACCTTGTCCGGGTTTGCGGCGATGACCTCGTCGATGACCTTCTCGATGGCGCCGGTGTCGGTGACCTGCTTCATGCCCCGGGCCTCGACGACGGCGCGCGGATCGCCACCTTCAGTCCAGATGATCTCGAAAACCTGCTTGGCGATGGTACCCGAAATCACGCCTTCGCCGATCAGGTCGACGATGCCACCAAGCTGGTCGGCGCTCATCGGCGAGGCCGTGACATCCTTGCCTTCCTTGTTGAGACGCCCAAACAATTCGTTGATCACCCAGTTGGCCGCTGCCTTGCCATCCCGCGCCTTGTCATCGCGGCCTTTCGCGACAGCCTCGAAGAAATCGGCCTGCTCGCGCTCGGCCACCAGCACCGTCGCATCGTAGGGCGAGAGGCCATACTGGCTGATCAGACGCGCCTTCTTTGCGTCCGGCAGTTCGGGCAGTTCAGCGCGCAACGCCTCCACGAAAGGCTGGTCAAACTCAAGCGGCAGCAGGTCGGGATCGGGGAAATAGCGGTAATCATGCGCCTCTTCCTTGGAGCGCATGGAGCGGGTCTCGCCCTTGGCCGGGTCATAAAGCCGGGTTTCCTGGTCGATGGTGCCGCCGTCTTCCAGAATGCCGATCTGGCGACGGGCCTCGACATCGACGGCCTGGCCGATGAAACGGATCGAGTTGACGTTCTTGATCTCGCAGCGCGTGCCGAATGGCGCGCCAGGCTTGCGCACGGACACGTTCACGTCGGCGCGCAAGTTGCCTTTCTCCATGTCGCCATCGCAGGTACCGAGATAGCGAAGGATGGTGCGCAGCTTTGTGACATAGGCCTTGGCCTCATCGGCCGAGCGCAGATCAGGCCGCGACACGATCTCCATCAGCGCGACGCCCGACCGATTGAGATCGACAAAGCTCATGGTCGGGTGCTGGTCATGCAGCGACTTGCCAGCATCCTGCTCCAGGTGCAGGCGCTCGATGCCGACCCTGATCTGTTCGGTCGGCGTGACATCGACGATGATCTCGCCCTCACCGACGATCGGGTTCTTGAACTGGCTGATCTGGTAGCCCTGCGGCAGATCCGGATAAAAGTAGTTCTTGCGGTCGAACACCGAACGGTTGTTGATCTGGGCGTTGAGGCCAAGCCCGGTGCGCACGGCCTGGCGCACGCATTCCTCGTTGATCACCGGCAGCATGCCCGGCATGGCGGCGTCTACCAGGCTGTCATGGGAGTTGGGCTCGGCCCCGAAAGCGGTGGACGAACCGGAGAACAGCTTGGCCTTGGAGGTGACCTGCGCGTGGATTTCAAGTCCGACCACGATCTCCCAATCACCTGTCGCGCCCTTGATGCGCTGCTTGGGGTCGGCGGCTCGGACATGGGCGTTCATGGCAGGACTGTCTTCTGAGGTAACGGGTGGATAGGGAGTAATGGCTCACATGCGTGGCATCAAGTGGCAGCTTCATGTGCATGAATCATCATACATCGGAGCCTTGCGATGTCACGTGTCCGGTGCAAGCCGCATGCGGACCAGCAGCGCGCTGCGTTGATGCACGAAGGCTCCGAAGGCACAGATCATCCCGGCCAGACCCACAAACCAGGACTGCCAAATGCCGTGTGACACGGCCCAGATTGACAGGATGCCAGCCATCAGGGCCACAAAGAGAACACCAGCCTCGCGGCCTGTTTTCCGGATCGTCTGTGACAGCAGGATGATCAGCACCGACAGGATGGCAGCACCGACCAGCCCGGTATCGACCCAGAGCTGAAACAGGAAGGAATGCGGATGATTGTGCATCATCAGCGCGCCCGTGTCCGGATTCCGGTTCCCGACATCGCGGATGTATTCGACGCCATGACCGATCCACGGTGACTGCCAGATATAGTCGAGCGACGAACGCCAGAGCCGCATCCGTTCGGTGACCGTGTCCTGATTGAAATTCCACAGCGAACTGTCATGGAACCAGCGATAGAACGGGCCAAACACGAGCGGCATCAGCATGATCCCTGCACTGGCGCCGATGCCGACGAGCCTCGTCGTCAGGTTGAGGTTCATCAGGCCAAGAATCTGGACTGCGGAGATCACCAGAAAGGCAAGTTGCGCCGATTGGCTGGACGCCGAAACAACGGCCAGCAGCGTCAGGACATAAAACGGTGCCCCGATGAGAAACCGCCAGTAGGTCGTCGTGGCCAGAACCCTGATGACATAGAAACTCAGCGGCCAGAGCAGCGCCGTGAACAGGGCTGCACGGTTGTAATGCCAGTGATAGCTGAAACGCTGCCCGGCGATGGCAGAGATGTCGATGATCTTGAACATGAAAAGCAAGATCACAACCGACAGCAAGGCATGCAGGATGGGGAAAAACCGCCAGAGCCAGCGCCCGTTGAAACCCATGCGGACCGGCAGAAGCATTGTTGCCACCACGGCTGCAAGGCTGAAGAAGAACGGCCCGGCAATGGCCAAAGCGCTGCCGGGATTGAGCGCTGTCAGACTGCGGAACATCGTCCAGACAAGGAACAGCGCCAGTGCGATGAACACATGTGGATTGCTTTTCAGCGCATCCAGAGGTCGGCCAGCCGCTTCGCTGTTGCGCCACACCCAGGCCATGATCAGCGCCAGCAGGGCAGGAAGCCATGTCAGGCCTTGGGGCGCGATGACCGAAAAGACCGCTCCAACCACCAGCATGGAGCCAACCAGATCATCCGGCAGGTTGTGAAACCTTTTCACGGATCAGGCCGCTGACAGGTTTGCAAGGACAACATGCAGCAACATGGGATCGCCAGCATGCGAACGCCGATCCGCGACGAAGGCTGCCTTGCTCGCTCCAGACCCGTCGCTCACTGTTCCGCTGCCCGGAACTTCGCGCCGATCCAGCCGCTTCCGGCTCCGAGTGCCGCAAA
>JANMHN010000471.1:0-1744 GCA_031375185.1 Allobosea sp.
TGGCAGGCGCGGTCTGCGCCAGCGCATGTTCCTGCGGTATGGCAGCCAGCAGGGCCGCGATGCTCACGCCGAACAGAACCTTGCGAAATGACACCAACGCCGTAACCGCCACCCAGACTCCACACAACAAGGCAAGCTCCCGCAACACAGGAGGCGGCCCTGATCCGACAGTGCCCGGACAAGGTTAGCGCGCAGTTAAGGGGCTCAACCCAGACCCGGCCTCGCGCGAGGCGCTGATCGATCCCGTTTGTGGGCTGTCCATGTGCAGTGCCGAGCCTGCTTGCACAGCCATCATCCGGGATTTCGCCGGGATTTCGAACCAGCAGGTGGTTCAACCTGGTCATTTCGAATTTGAATCTTTCAAAACAAGGTGAATAAGGCTGACTTGAGAGGAATGTGTCGTTGTCTCGACATTGAAGTCGGTCTATAGCACCGCGAATGTTGATGTCTGGCGAGTCATCCTTTCCTGGTGCCCGTGTCAGCCATCGGCGCGAGAGGGTCAAACAATGAACCTTGCATCAAAGGGACAGGCCATGGCCAAGCAGATCATCATCAGTTCTGATTACAAGCCGACCGACGAAGAACCCTTCATGAGCGACCGTCAGAGGGTCTACTTCAGGCAGAAACTCATTCGCTGGAAACAGGACATCCTCTCCGAAGCGAAGGACACGATCCTCGCACTTCAGGCTGAGAACGAGAATCATCCGGACATCGCTGATCGCGCCTCGTCGGAAACCGACCGCGCCATCGAACTGCGCGCCCGCGACAGGCAGCGCAAGCTGATCTCCAAAATCGACTCGGCCATCGCTCGCATCGATGACGGCTCGTATGGCTTCTGCGAAGAAACGGGTGAGCCCATCTCGCTGCGCCGTCTTGAAGCAAGACCGATCGCGACCCTCTCGATCGAAGCCCAGGAGCGCCATGAGCGCAACGAGCGCGTTTTCCGCGACGACTAGCCTGACCTGCATGGCTTGATGTGGCAATGACCGGTCTTCAGGCCGGTCATTTTCGTTTGTGAAGCGCGCAGCCTGTCATCCCGGCCCCCGAGCCGGGATCACGTCCTGAGCCTCGATGCCGCGCATTGGCACATGCCCAGGCAAACTGCCATCGGATCAGCACGCGCAACGGTCCCGCCTCGCAGGCCAGGACGACATTGCGGTGCCGGAAAACGGGTGGCCCGCCCACCTGCCCCGCGCTACGTGCTGTCATCATCACACGGACATGCCCATGCTTCCTGCGCTCTTTCACCGTCTCACCGTCGTCGCAGCAGGATTTCGCGGCGCCGATCAGCTCATGGTCGCCGCGACACCGCTGGTGGTCGCCGCCCTGTTTGGTGCCGGGCCGGAGATCGTCGGCCTCATCGTGGCGATCCAGGGTTCAGCCTGGCTGCTGGTTTCGCTGCCGGCGGGTGTTATGGTGGACAGGACCGCACCGCTGGTCGGCATGAAGCGCGGCATGGTCCTGGCCGTGGCTGGTGTGGCCATTGCCATGGCTGGGCTGGCGCTGCACAGCCTGCCGCTCTTTGCCGCCGGCGCCTTTGTCAGCGCCAGCGCCGCCGTCGTGGGTTTCCTGTCTGAAAGCGCCAGCGTGCAGTCCATCGTGCCCGGCACCGATTTGCCGCGCGCGAACGCCCGGCTGCAACTTGTGCAGTCCGCCGCCATGCTCGCAGGCCCTGCCATCATGGGATATGCCGTGCTCAAGGGCTGGACCTTCACAGCTTACGGCCTGGCGCTGGCCCTGGCTG
>JANMHN010000037.1:0-33291 GCA_031375185.1 Allobosea sp.
TAGTCGTAGCAGATCGTCACCGTGCCTTCGTAGTACCACGCGCCGCCGCGCCCGCTGCAGCTGCGCGTCCTGAAGGTGAGGTCGCGCGGCAGCCGGAAGATCGCGAAAAAGTCCTTCGCGCGGGCAAAGGTCGCATCGTCCCTGACCGCCTCGAACGCCGCCTGATGCGCCGGGCTGGATGGCGCGTCGTGGATGACCCTGACGGTGCCGGAGGCTCCCGCAGCCTGCGGCGCCTTGTCATCGGCAGGTGACAGCGAAGCCAGAAGCCCAAGCACTAGCGCGCTTGTGAGCGCCATCCCAAGCCAGAACCCCGTCCCCTTCGCTGTCATGTCCCGCTCCGTTGTCTTGATTGCGGATAGCACAGACACGGCGCATTGCGTCGGCGATGCAATGTCGCGGGGAGGAGGTTGGTGGGACGAGGACGACCTTACGACGCTTGCGCCGGTAGCAGGGCGGTGCGGTGAGTTCCGCACCTTTCGCGGTGGTCAAATCGATCTCGCCGCCTTCGAACGCTTGCGCAAGGCGGAAACAACGGGCCGCCGGGTCGAGGAGGGCGGCTTCATGGCAAGGCTCGAGGTCATGACCGCACGCAGTTTGAAGCCCGCCAAACATGGCCCAACACCAGCTTTGATGAAGGAGAATAAAATTGCACTGTCACCGTAATACCAGGTTCACTGGTTGCCTTGGTGAATGACAAAGCGTCGGGCCTTTGCTTCAGGCAGGTTGAGCGTCGCAAGGCCGACGCTGCCAAGGTTGATTTGATGTATGCTTTCTTCGAAGGGCGGTAGCTTTCCAGGCAATCCACTGTCGCGTTGCACCCAGATAGGCCCAACCATGATACTGTAGTCGTCGGTCCAGTCGTTATCTTTTGGCCGTTGCACTCCGGTACGGACGTGGCGGTTAAATTCAACAAACTCGATCCAATTGGCCGGTTGATTGTCGAAAAGCTTAGGCGCGTTGCTGGGGCGATGGTTGCGCTTGCTTGGAAACAGCAGACGCCGCCCAGAGATATTGTCAACCTCTTGGTCAGTGAGAACGAAAGTCGCAACGCCCCAAGGCACACCCGTGCGACTGGCGGCGTTCTTGGCCCAATCGATTGCCAGCTTCCGGTTCGCTGGCGGGTGAATGTAAAAGCCTTTGCCGAAATCAGTGAATTCGGAGTCGTCAAGCAGCCTTATGCTAGGGACGGACTGAATACCGATATCAAGAAGTACCAACTCATTGGCGAACTTGAGTGTCGTACCATGGTAGAATTCGCGATTTAAGAGGTGTGGGTGCAAGAAATTGACAGTAAGGTTCAATGGTGCGGCATAATCACGGCTGTTGAGAAGAGCACGAATGGTCGTTCCACCCGGTATTAATGGCATGACTTGGAAATAGCGGGTGTTTGCACGGGGATTAGAGACCTCGATCTCAGCAATAGCGGCGGTGAACTGCGAGTCACACACCACGATCAACCTTTCACCGCTCGGGCCACCTCCCCATAATGTGATTAAAGTTAGCGCTCCGGGACGAAGCGTAAGCTTTGTTATTCCGTTTCCACTAGCATCTTGGAAATTAGCCATGTGCTCTCCTATTCGTTACGGAGTAATGTTTTTTTGGCATGGAGTTTATTGAAAATAATTCTGTATATTCAGAAATGCAGTTAGGTTATGTCGCAATAGTGGCTGAAATTCGGTAACATAGCTCAGATCTTACGGTGACATGATATCAATTTCATAAATCAGACCGCCACACCTCCGGCCACCCCCCCCCATGAATGAGGACAGGAGCCGTTTCGCTGACACGAAAGGTTGTCCACGCTCGGAAATGCGCAGTGTGGCATGTGCTGCAGCCTGCGGGAGCGTGATTGCGGCTGGATGTGAGGCGGGTCTGTGAGCTAGATCAAGCTGCGTTCAAACGGAATCATTTGAACGCAGATAACTTGATCGATCAACATAACTTAGAGCATGCTTCAAGCGAAAAACCGTTGCCACTTTTTCGCAGCAGGCTCTAAGGGCGCGCGGTCTGTGCCGCATTATTTCTGTGCCGCATTATTAAGGTATTGGTACTCACACACCAAAACGCCTCCCCGAAATATCCGGGGAGGCGCGTTGGTTGTTGTGCAATCCTGAAACAATCAGACCATGTCGGGCTGCACCGGCGGGATGAGCTGGAGCTGATCTGCCGTGATGCTGTAGACCCCGGCCAGGAAGACCTGGGTTTCGCCGAAGCTGAACAGCGTGCCGTCGCGTCCGTCCGCCGCCTCGAAGTAGCGGCTTAGTGAGACAAGCTGGTCGGCGCTCATGTCGGCGTCGAAGAGGCGCAAGGCATCCGTGCTCTTGAAGCCGTTGACCACATCGAAGCCGTCGGCCTTGCTCATCGCCAGCACGTGATAGCCAGTGCCGACATCGATCCGGTCATTGCCCATGCCGCCCTCGATGTAGTTGGTGCGCTCGCCGCCGATGATGATGTCGTCACCGCCTGCACCATACAGCTCGTTGAGGCCGCCACCGGCGATCAGCATGTCGTTGCCTGCCCCGCCATCGAAGATCACGCTCGCATCGCCGCCCTTCATCCAGTCAGCCTGCGCCGTGCCGCGCACGATGCCGATGTTGCTCAGCGTGTCGAGGGTGCCATAGGTGTCCTCGACAAAGCCGGTCTGCATGTTGACCGACACCGCGCGTGAGCCGCCTTCGAGGCTGTAGTCCACGAGGTTGTAGTCGTGCGCGCCGCCATCGAGCCTGTCGTCGCCATGGCCACCCACGAGTGTGTCCTGCGCGCCGCCGCCATTGACCTCGTCATTGCCTGCGCCGCCCATGAGCAGGTCGGCACCGTCGCGGCCCTCGAGATAATCGTCGCCGTCCGCGCCGTCCATGACCGAGCCGGTTCCTGCCGCAAACATCCTGTCACCGGCATAGGAGCCAACCACCTTCTCGATGAACACAAAGCTGTCGACATTGCCGAAGGTGTTTTCGGCATAGCCCTTGGCCATGTCGACGAACACGCCGCGCTCGCCGCCCTGATCCAGATAGGACAGGGTGTCATAGCCGTTCCCGCCATCGACCTTCGCGCCGCCAGCGCTCGAGACGATGAAATCATGTCCGTCACCGGCATTGATCGCAGTCACGTCCTTCGCGGCCCAGATCTCGTCGGAACCCTTGGTGCCCTCGACCGTCTTGGCGGTTTCTGCGGCGGCCTTCTCCGCTGCAGCCTTCTCCGCAGCAGCCTTGTCCATTGCGGCCTGTTCGGCAGCGACAAACTTCGCAAGTTCGGTGACCTTGTCGGCGAGAGCCTGGTCTGCCGCCAGCTTGTCGGCTGCTAGCTTGTCGGCTGCCAGCTTCTCCGCTGCCAGCTTCTCTGCCGCGAGCGTGTCTGCGGCGGCCTGCTCGGCTGCTGCCTTCTCCGCTGCTGCCTTCTCCGCCGCCTCCTTTTCCGCCGCCGCCTTGATCCTGGCGTCTTCGGCGGCTGCGGCTTTCAGAGCGGCGTTTGCGGCGGCCAGTTCGGTCGCGGTGGCTTTTTCAGCAGCCTTGGCGGCCTTCAGCGCGTCTTCCGCCTTGGCAAGGTCTGCCCTTTCCTTGGCAACGACGGCGGCCTTCTCAGCTGCCACAGCGTCGGCCCCGGCCTTGATGGCGGCTGCCTTTTCGGCGGCCTGCCTGGTGGCTTCGACTGCAGCCGTCGCGGCATCGGCGGCCTGGCTGCGCTCGGCAAGCTGCTTTTCGGCCAGTGTGGCCTTCTCGGCGGCCTTGTCGGCTGCTGCGCGGGAGGCAGCAAGGCCGGCATCGAGCTTGGCCAGCGCCTTCTCGGCTGTGGCGAGCTTGGTGGCAGCCTGTTTTTCAGTGTTCAGCGCCGTCTTGGCGGCGTTGGCGTCGGCGGTTGCGGCCTTGGTCGCCGCGCTCAGTTCGGCGGTCTTCTCAGCCACCAGCTTCTTCAGCTCCGCGCGCTCCTCATTGGTCTTGGCCCCCTTGAGTGCGGCATCGGCGGCGGCCTTGGCGGCCTTGGCCTCGGTCAGCGTTGCGGCTGATTTGGTGGCGCTGTCCTGGGCTGCTGCGGCCTTGCTCTTGAGGTCGGACAGCATTTTTTCGGCCACGTCGCGTGTTGCTGCGGCCTTCTCGGTTGCGGCCGCATCGGCGGTCAGCTTTGCCTTCGCGGCTTCGGCCTGCGCCTGTGCTGTCTTGAGGGCCTTTTCGGCCTTCAGTTCGGCGGCGTTGGCGGCTTTCTCGGTGTTCTTCGCGGCGCTGACATCCTTGTTGGCTTTTTTCAGTTCGCTGGATGCCGTGGCTTGCGCCGTCTTGGCTACGGCCTGTTCGGCCTGTGCTGCCTTGAGCTGCATCTTTTCAGCCGCGATTGTCTTGGTCGTGTCAGCGACAACCGCTTTCGCATGTGCAGCCGCTGCCTTGAGCTGCGCCACTTTCTCTGCGGCGGCCTCGCTCCTTGTCTGTACCAGTGCCATTTCCATGCCCCATCAGTGCGGCTCGTTCTAAGCCGCGATGGAACAGGGCAGTACAGGTCAGGTCTTGCCGCAGAGCTATCCGAATAGGTTGCATTTTAACGAATTGCGCATTTGACCGGCCAGATATGTGGTTACCTAAGCAGCCTCGCCACTTCAGTGCGCAGGAAGGGCAGCAATTCCCGGTCAAACCACGGGTTGGCCTTCAGCCACGCATTGTTGCGCCATGAAGGGTGGGGCAGGGGGATGATGCGGGGCGAGCGCTTCAGATGGTAGATGTTCTGCCATTCCTTGACGGTGTCACTCAGGCCGCCGCCGCCAAGCCTGCGTCCAAGATGGTATTCCTGCGCATATTGCCCGACCGCAAGAATGAGCTGCAGATCCGGCAGGCCCTGAAACACCAGGTCGCGCCAGCGCGGCGCGCACTCCGTGCGCGGCGGCAGATCACCGCCCTTGGCATCCTGCCCCGGAAAGCAATTGCCCATGGGCACGATGGCGATGCGCGACACATCATAGAACTGTGCTTCGCTGAGGCCGAGCCATTCGCGCAGCCTGACGCCCGAAGGGTCCATGAACGGCTTGCCGGATGCGTGGGCCAGCGTGCCAGGAGCCTGGCTCGCAATGCAGATGCGCGCCGTGGCAGCAGCCTGGATGATGGGCCGGGGCTCATGCACCAGCGGCTTGCCGCGCTTGGGCGTGTCCTTGCAGATGCGGCAGGCGCGCAGCTCCGCCAGCAGCTCGTCAAGAGTGCCGGTGAGGGTCTCGTCAGCGCGGATCTTGCGGGGCATCGGCTCAGGCGCTCCAGGCGGGGCGGGCCACCATCCGCCCGTGCCAGCGGGCCAGATGCGAAAGCTCGGGCGGGACTGCCAGCCTCGGCACGCGGGCGAAATCCAGCGCCACGCCGCCCGTGATGTCGGCGATGGTGAACACATCGCCGCAGATGAAGGCGCGGCCATCCGCAAGGTGCGCGTCGAGCATCTGCATCTGTGCCAATGCGCGCGGGCGGTTCGCCTCCGCCCATTCCGCGACCTGCGGCACCTCGCGGTGGGCCATGTGCGGGTTTGTGTGGCGGAAAGCCTGGGCAACATGGGTGTAGAGCCCCAGTTCCAGCCGTCTGTTCCACATCTCGACCTCCGCACGTTGCCTGGCCCCTGTGCCGAACAGGGCAGGCTCCGGATGCGTCTCTTCAAAGTAGCGGCAGATGGCGACGGATTCCGAAATCACCGTGCCGTCGTCCAGTTCGAGCGCTGGTGTGCCCATCCACGGGTTGAGGCGCGCATAGGCCGGTTGCTGGTGCTCCAGCGCCGCGAGGTCGAGCTGCACCAGCTCGGGCATGGCGATGCCCTTCTCCGCGATGAAGATGCGGGCACGGCGCGGATTGGGCGCGCGGGTGACATCATAAAGTTTCATGGCGTTGTCCTTTGCCCCATGCCGGTTGTTCAGGCAAACGTGAGCGACACCTTGTCGATCGCCCCGGCCAGTTCATCGAAATGCTGGATCACAAGATCTGGCTCCAGGGTTTCGATGGGCACATCCGTATACCCAAACGGCACACAGATCACAGGCAAACCGGCATTGCGCGCCGTTGCGATGTCGGTCCGCGAATCCCCGATCATGATGGCGTGGCGCACGTCGCCCCCGGCGGCCTCGATGGTCATGGTCAGATGGCGCGCATCCGGCTTGAAGAACGGATAGCTGTCGCGCCCGGCAATGGCAGCAAAACGCGCCGTGACCCCGAGCGCATCGAGCAGAAGCAGAGAGTGCCGTTCAGGCTTGTTGGTGCAGACAGCAAGGATGTGCCCGTTGGCAGAAAGTGTGTCCAATGCGGCCAGAACACCGTCATACAGATGTGATTCATCCGCAACGCGCCCGGCATAGACGTCGAGAAACACCTCGAACAGCTCTTCCAGTCTCGTGGGCGACAATGGTCTCCCTTAGACCTGGAAACCACGCTCGATCAGCGCCCGCGCACCCGCGCCGACCAGTTCGCGCGCCTTCGTGACGGGCAGGGGAGCCAGGCCCTCATGGGCCAGTACGACATTCAGCGTGCCGATGATGTCGGGTGCGGTTTCGGCCAGCGTGCCGTCGAGATCGAAAACGATGGTTGGGCGTGGTGAAACAGGCATCCGCAGCCTTTGCCGCTTTTGCGGTACAGGATCAATGCAAAAGTGATTGGGGGATACATCCGAAAAATGAGGCTCAGTGGTAGCGACGGAACGCCGTCTTGCGCGTTTCCGGGGCCGAGAAGCGTCAGCGGATCGGAACCCGGAATCCAGCATTTATTCTGTGAGCGTAGCGAACACATCATGCGCGCTTCGCGCAACACAATGTCTGGATTCCGGATTCCATTCCGCTGGCGCTGCATGGCTCCGGAAATGCGCAAGCCCGCCATGCTTTCACATGGCGGGCTTGCTTTGCTGCGTTTCCTCGAACGCAATCGTGAGCTGTTGTTATTTTTGCTTCACGACGATCGGTGTGAGCAGGTCGCCCCAGAAGCCGCCCTCGTGGTGGTGGCGTGCGGAGCGCTGCAACTCGACGGACAGGCCTGCATCGACGGCCTTGACCACCGAGGCGTTGAGCCTGTGCAGGTCGTTGGCAAGCATGCGGATCGCCATCTTCTGTTCTTCGTTCATGCTGGATGCGAAGCTCTCGGCCCGCTCCTTGACGTTGGCTTTCATGGTCTTTTCCTTCAGCGCCGGTATGGGGGCGGCGGTACGGGGGTGGGTAGCAGTGGTGAGTGGATTCACGACGATCCTCATCCTGAGCCTGTCGAAGGATGAGCTTCAGTTGGGTTCGCCAGTCGTCTGGCGGCGGTTTCCTCGTCCTTCGACGGGCTCAAGATGAGGAAACCTGGACCGCCAACTCTTTATTCAGCTGCCTGCAGCTTCGGCTTACCGGCATTGAACTGGTCGGTCTCGGTCGATTCCTTCATGGCTGTGGTCGAGGACTTGCCGGCCGAGATCGTGACCGCGACCTGGTCAAAATACCCGGTGCCCACTTCGCGCTGGTGACGGGTGGCGGTGAAGCCTTGCGCCTCTGACGCGAATTCGCGCTGCTGAAGCTCCGAGTAGGCCCCCATGCCGCGGTCGCGGTAGCCGCTGGCCAGCTCGAACATGGCGTGGTTGAGCGAATGGAACCCCGCCAGGGTCACGAACTGGAACTTGTAGCCCATGGCACCCAGTTCGCGCTGGAAGGTCTCGATCGTGGCCGGATCGAGCTTCTTGCGCCAGTTGAACGAGGGCGAGCAATTGTAGGCGAGCAGCTTGCCGGGATGCTTCTTGTGGATCGCTTCGGCGAACTTGCGGGCATCTTCAAGATCTGGATTGGAGGTTTCCCACCAGAGCAGGTCCGCGACTTCGGCAAACGCCATGCCGCGTGCGATGCAATGCTCAAGGCCGGTACCCTCCTTGAGCCGGTAGAAACCCTCCGGCGTGCGGCTGTCCGGTTCGATGAAGGGACGGTCACGTTCGTCGACATCGGAGGTGATCAGCCTGGCGCTTTCCGCATCCGTGCGGGCAATCACCAGCGTCGGAACGCCCATCACGTCTGCAGCAAGCCGGGCTGCGGTGAGGTTGCGCTCATGGGCGGCGGTCGGGATGAGGACTTTTCCGCCCAGATGGCCGCACTTCTTCTCGGAGGCGAGCTGGTCCTCAAAATGCACACCAGCAGCACCGGCCTCAATGAACGCCTTCATGATCTCGAAGGCGTTGAGCGGGCCACCGAAGCCTGCCTCGGCATCGGCCACGATGGGGGCAAACCAGTCGCGCTTGGCCCCACCTTCGGCATGCTCGATTTCGTCGGCGCGCTTGAGCGTGCGGTTGATGCGGCGGCACAGCTCGGGCGCGGCGTTGGCGGGATAGAGCGACTGGTCTGGATACATCGCGGACGCGGTGTTGGAATCAGCTGCGACCTGCCAGCCGGAGAGATAGATCGCCTTGAGGCCCGCGCGAACCTGCTGCATGGCCTGGTTGCCGGTCATGGCTCCCAGCGAATTGATGAAAGGCTCGGTGTGGAGCAGATGCCACAGCTTGTTGGCCCCGCGCTCGGCCAGCGTGTGCTGGATGGGGAAGGAGCCCCGCAGCTTCAGCGCGTCCTCGGCGGAATACGGGCGGTTGATGCCTGCATAGCGCCCCTCAGGCGCGTTGGGCACAAGATCGGTGAATGTCAGTTTGCTCATGGGAAATCTCCTTGAAGTTCAATACAGATATTTACAAAGCGTTTGCGCATGTCGCCAAAGGGCTGCATGTCCTCGCCGTTGCCATGCTGTCTGTATGCTGCGTTGCAATAATCTAGACAAGGCGGACTTTTCTGCCCAAAGGTCTTCGTGAGTGTATTTTACTTTTGTCAATTTGTTGATATGTCAAAATTTGTATGTGTCCAGGTGTGCGTTCGACGTAATGGCACAATCCCCTCATCCTGAGCCTGTCGAAGGGCGAGGGTCTCGTGTTGGCAAGGGTGGTGGCAAGGGTGGTGGCAAGTGTGGTTGTAAGTGTGGTTGCACGTCTGGAGCTCATCCTTCGACGGGCTCAGGATGAGGATTTTGGGGGAAGTCCATGTCGGATGAAACAAGTCGCAAGATTCTGGCCGGTGGCCGCCTGCGCCGTCTGCGCCGCGAACTGGCGCTGTCGCAGACCACCATGGCGATGGAACTTGGCATCTCGGTGTCGTACCTCAACCTGATGGAGCGCAACCAGCGCCCGGTGACGGCGCAGGTGCTGATCAGGCTGGCGGAGGTCTACGATGTTGATCCGCGTTCCTTCGCCCGCGAGGAAGAGATGCGGGCTGCCGGCGAGCTTGAAGAGGTCTTCGCCGATCCCCTGTTCCGCTCGCTGCCGGTGCCACGGACCGAACTGCGCGAGATTGCGGAAAGTGCGCCATCGCTGGTCAGCGCCATCCAGCGGCTCTACCGCGCCTATGTCGAGGCGCGCGAGACGGGAGAGGGCGGTTTTGGCGATGCTGACCGCAGCGAAGGCGTGCAGGCCGGCCGGGAAAACCCGGTGGAGCGCGTGCGGGATTTTCTCCATGCCGCCAACAACCATTTTCCTGATCTGGAAGACCTGGCCGAGCGGCTGGCCGGAGAACTCTCGGTGTCAGGCCATGACCTGTTCTTTGCCCTGAGCGAGCGGCTGCGTGAGAAGCACGGCCTGCGTGTGCAGGTGCTGCCTGTCGATGTCATGGGCGCGGCACTGAGCCGTTTCGACCGCCACCGCCGCCGCGTCATCCTGTCGGAGCTGGTGGAGCCGGCAGGGCGAACCTTCCAGCTTGCCTATCAACTGGCATTTGCCGAGGCCAATGACGTGATCGACGCCATTGCGTTGAAACTCGACACCAGCCAGGGCCCCATGCGCCGCCTCCTGCGCATCACGCTTGGCAACTATTTCGCAGCGGCACTGATCATGCCCTATGCCCGCTTCCTGGAAGCGGCGGAGCGGCTGGACTATGATGTCGAGGTCCTGTGCGCCCGTTTCAATGCCAGCTTCGAGCAGGTGGCGCACCGGCTGACCACGCTTGCCCGGCCCACAGCGCGGGGCGTGCCGTTCTTCCTCGTGCGGGTGGATACGGCGGGCAATGTATCCAAACGTTTCTCGTCGGGTTCGTTCCCGTTTTCGCGTTTCGGCGGCACCTGCCCGCGCTGGAACATCCACCAGACCTTCCGTTCGCAAGGCCGGGTGATGACCCAGATCGTCGAATTGCCCGATGGTGCGCGCTGGTTCTCCATGGCGCGCACCGTTCGCCGCACGGCGGCCCCGTTCGGCGAGCCTGAAGCGCACTTCGTCGTCGGCCTGGGCTGCGAATTGAAATTTGCCTCGCGCCTGGTCTATTCGCGCGGACTTGATCTCAAGACCTATGAGCCGACGCCCATCGGCATCAACTGCCGCCTGTGCGAGCGCCCCAACTGCTCGCAGCGTGCCTCGCCGCCGATGATGCGCACCCTCCAGATCGATGAAAGCGTCAGGGGATTGAGTCCTTTCGAATTCGAGGCCTGAAATGATCGCAAAGCCCGCGCGCTTGGCACAGTCAGCCTTGCGCAGCATCGGTTTGCCGTGTTGATGCCGCGTGATGCAAGGCCTTGCCGTACCATGGACTTGCAACACGGCAGGACATTGACCGATGTCAGTTGACACAAGCCAGCTCTACCGCCCGCCTGCGCCCCAGCCCTTGTCGCCTGGCCTGTCGCTGCTGCGCGTTCTGGCGATGCAGCCGCGCAGCCTGCTGAGCCTGGTGCCCAAAGAAGCCTACACCGAGATGGTCACGCACCTGGGCTATTCGCGCCGCTCGATCCTGCTGGTCAACGATCCGGAGCTGACCCGCTCGATCCTGACCAACCCGCTGGAGATATTCCCCAAGAACGACCTGATGGTCGGTGCGCTGGAGCCACTGGTGGGGAGCAGCATCTTCGTGTCGGCTGGTGCGGCCTGGCGTCGTCAGCGGCAGATGGTGGAGCCGGCCTTCAGCCACATGGGCATCAACCGTGCCTTTGGCTGGATGAACCAGGCCGTTGATGACTATGAGCGCCATCTCGACGCGCTGGCGGCCTCTGGCGCGGCCTTTTCGCTCGACGCGGCGATGAGCCATCTGACCGCCGACATCATCTGCCGCACGATCTTCTCCAAGTCTCTGGAGGTCGGCACGGCGCGCGACGTGTTCACGTCATTTGCCGAGTTCGAGCGCTCCGTGGCCAGTGTCGATCTTGGCCAGCTCATCCTTGGCAAGCCCTGGGCCAAGGTGAAACAGCCCGGCCATGTGCTGGCCGCCTGCGAGCGCATCCGCGCCCACATCGGCACGCTGCTGGCCCCTGCGCTGTCAGAGGCGGCTGGAAAGGGTACCATTGTTTCCAACGCCGGAGGCGACATCGTAAGCGACCTGATCGCCGCGCGTGATGCTGCCACCGGCGAAGGCTTCACCGCCAAGGAACTGATCGACCAGATCGGCGTGTTCTTCCTGGCCGGCCACGAGACCACCGCCAGCGTGATGACCTGGGCCTTCTTCATCCTGTCGCAGCGCCCGGACGTGGCAGAGCGCTGCCTCGCCGAGATCGACGCTGTGGCTGGGTCAGGCGAGATCACGCTGGCCCATGTCAAGAAGCTGGAGTTCGTGCGCGACGTCTTCCGCGAAACGCTCAGGCTCTATCCGCCGATCACCTTCATCCCCCGCGTTGCCGCCGAGGATACGCTCATCGGCAAGCACCGCGCGAAGAAGGGCGCGATGATCATGATCGCGCCGTGGACCATCCATCGCCACCACGCGCTCTGGCCCAATCCCGACAGGTTCGACCCTGACCGTTTCACCCGTGACGAGATCATTCCCGGCAGCTACATGCCCTTCGGCCTCGGCCCCCGCATCTGCGTTGGCGCGGCCTTTGCCACCATCGAAAGCGGCCTGATGCTGGCCCGCCTGATCCGCCGCTATGACTTCACGGCTATCGCCCCGCACGAGGTCAAGCCCGTGGCGAGGCTGACGACACGGCCGGCGAAAGAGATCATGATGCGGTTGCGGAGGAGGGGCTGAGGGTAGGGATGGAGGGCGAACTTTGGCATATGAACGCCAATTCCTGCGTGTGGAAACAGGGCAGCGTTGATGCAATCTATATGATGTCGCTGTCATACGTCATCCCAACAACGTCATGGTCGGGCCTTGACCCGACCATCCACGTCTCGCGGCGCAGTGGGGCATCCTGATTTCGATCAACGGCATTTCAGCTGGACTGAGGAATAAAGGATAGCCGTGCGTCAGTTGCGGGATGACGCAGTCCTCAGCGCGCCGATATCGTGGTCAGATCCTGGAACCAGTGCTGCGCCTGGACGAAATCCTTGACCTTTGGCGAGAGAACATGGGGGTTGGTGTCATGCACCACCCAGACCAGGGCGGCATCGTCGACCAGCATCGCATGCGCTTCGGCGATCAGCCTGTCCTGCTCGACCACATCGAAGCTGCGTTTGGCGGCGTCGAGAAGCGCGTCGACCTTCGGGTTCGCGTAGCCGCTCCAGTTCACGCCCACAGGCGCGACCTGGTTGGAATGAAAGAATCTGATGATGGCGAGCAGCGGGTCTGACGTCAGATAGGCGACGTTGTTCGATGTGACGCCCGCATTCGATTCGTCTTTCGCGCCGCGACGCCAGGAGGTGTAGAGGACTTCGAGTTCCACGACCTTGAAATCGATCTCGATGCCGATGTCCTTGAGGCTTTGCTGGATGGCCTCGTTCATGGACAGGGACTGCATTTGTCCTGTGCCGCCCTGCGCGATGAGGAATGTGGTCTTGAGCGGCTTTGCCGGCGAATAACCGGCCTCCAGCACGAGCTTTTTCGCGGCCTCCATGTCGTATGTGATGTCAAAGGATGGCTTGCCGAACCATGGGCTTGACGGGTCCACCTGGCCCTTGGCCGGCTTGGCCAATCCGCCGAGGAGGTGGACAAGGCCGTCACGGTCAATGGCGAGATTGAGCGCCTTGCGCAGGCGCACGTCTGTCCATGGCGATCCTGGCTGAACGCTCAGATGGTAGTTCCAGACATGCGGCGTCACATTGTCGACGACCCTGAAGCCAGCCCGCTTGAGTTGCGGAATGCTGTCGGGCGCCGGTGTTTCGATCAGGTCGACCTGGCCGGAAAGCAAGGCATTCGTGCGCGAGGAGACCTCGGGAATGGGGATGAGGATCATCCTGTCCACCTTGGCCATCCGGGTCTTGTCCCAGTAGTCGGTATTGCGGACGAGTTCCGCCCGCTCGCGCGGGACAAGCGACTCGAGTTTGAACGGCCCGGTGCCGGACGGCTTGCCCGCAACCTTGTCCCAGTCGCGGCCCATCGCCTCGTATTGCGCCGGGCTGCCGATCAGGAACCAGAGCATCTGGTAGGGAAAGAACGAATCAACCTCCTTGGTGGTGACTTCGACGGTCATCGCGTCGATCTTGCGGTAGCTGGCCACCGAGGGCAGGCGCGGCCTGACCTGTGCCGCCTGCCGCCTGTCGAAATGCGGGGCCTTGTCATCCAGCACCTTGTCGAAATTCCAGATCACGGCGTCGGCATTGAAGGCGCTGCCATCGTGGAAGGTCACACCGGGTCTGAGCGCAAAACGCCATTTCGTCTGGTCGGCGGGGTCCACGGTCCAGCTTGTCGCAAGGCCGGGCACCAGCTTGCCGGGTCGTTCCGCAACATTCATCTCCCAGGCCACCAGCGGGTCATAGATGGTGTGGCCGGTAAACTGGTAGGCACCTGCACCCCTGTCTGGCTGACCGGTCGTCAGCGGAATGTCGGCTGTCGAGATGCCGTAGCGCAGGACCGATTGGGCGGATGCCGGATGGGCAAGGGATGCCGCCAGCGACAGCGCTGCGAGGGATTTGAGAAGGATGTTCATGGTGGGGCTTTCCGAGAGCTTGATCGTTGCCACACACAAGGCAAGTCCGATGCCAACCGCCCTTGGCCAATGCTCACGGTTTCGTGGCCGGACTTGGGCCGTTTCTCACTCTGCCGCCCTGCGCGCCCGCTTCCAGCCGAAGCGCTCGAAATAGTTGCGCTTGTGGGCATGCCAGAAGATGATCCCCAGGCCGATGATGCAGGGGATCGACCAGGCCACCGGGTTTAGAGCGTGCTGCGGCGCGTAGCGCACGGCCCCGAAGGCGAGGAATGCCGTGTAGCACGAGATGCCCGCGCCAACCCCGGCCTTCAGATGCTCGATCAGGTAATCCATGCGCGGCGGCGCTGGCTTGTAGATGAACCACAGGTTGGTGGCAGCCGAGGCGAACCCGATGATGGTCATGCCCATCATCAGCGGCTGGCCCAGCAGAACGCCCTGCGCCAGGCAGTTCAGCGCAGCAGCCACCGTCAGCACCTGCATGCCGACATGGAGCGAGGCGCGGTCAGCCGCATGGTTCAGCTTGTTTCTCACCACCGTCAGCGAATGCCAGGCGAGGCTAGCGGTCAGGATGCCGAGATACAGCATCATCCAGCCGAAAATCCCGCGGATGAGCGCGACATCGGTGAGCTTGGGATGGGTGGCCAGAGGCTCAAGCAGTGTGCAGGCGGCCATGCCTGCGGCGAGCACGCCGTTGACGAGCATGGCCCAGGCAAACCAGCGTCCCCAGCGTTTGTGGTTCACGCCGCCCTTCCTGCCGATCACCGGCACCCAGAACGCCGCAAGTCCGAAGGCACCGACGACGATGTGGACCAGCACCAGATGCTCGAAAAGCCACACGATCACCGATGCGTTCTCCACAAACCGAGCAGACCCTAACATAACGCTGACGCAGAAAACTGTCACCAGCAACCATCCTCATCCTTCGATGGGCTCAGGATAAGGATTAGGGCAATCGTCTGAATCGTACCCCCGGATTTGACCTCGCAGCCGCAATGGCCAAAGGTGGCAATGTGCGCACAACGCTCAAGGGAGACGATGCTTATGGTTCAGGCGATCTGGAACGACACGGTCATTGCGGACTCGGGCGACACGGTGGTGATCGAAAACAACCACTACTTCCCGGCGGAGTCGGTCAACCGCGCCTTCTTCAAGCCGAGCGACACGACAACCGTGTGCTCATGGAAGGGCACCGCGCACTATCAGACGATCAGCGTCAACGGCTCCGAAAACAAGGATGCCGCATGGTACTACCCGGAGCCCACCAACGCCGCGAGTGCGATCAAGGGCCGCATCGCCTTCTGGAAAGGGGTGAAGGTCGGGTGAAGCGGCTCACACGCCCGATCACTCATTCAGCGTGTAGCGCCCGAGCTTGCAGACATTGACGGCCTTGCGGGTGACGACATCCCCATCCGCGAACCTGAAGCGGAAATCATAGATGCAATCGGGGCGCTTGTCGCTCATGTTGACGTTGATCTCGCCACCTGCATTCAGCACTTTTGAGCCGAGGATATCCTCTTCCCACTTGTTCACGCGCGCAGGTGACGCCTGGAAGCTCTCCAGCTTGATGCTCGTGTTGTTGAACAGCTTGAAGGAACACACCTCGACGCCGCGATTGCAGGCGAAAGCCGACCCTGAGACAAGTGAAAACAGCAGTGTCGCCGCAGCGACGCGCATGGCGGATGTAAGCATCTTGGTTCCCCCCGGATTCTGGACGTCGACTATCCAAACGGAAGATCAGCCTGTCAATGCCGGTTTGTCCACAAATCGGGTCTGGATAACCTGTCGCCTGCCATGTCGGCACGCAATCGCCGCACAAGCGTCCTGCGCGGCAGGCTCACAAGATCGCTTAAACTTGGCGTCATGATCTGCTATCCCGATCTGGACAGCGGCTTTGCCGCAGCGCTCCATCCGCCATTGTGATTTGTCGAGGCTCCAGTCGATGCAAACCCAGTCCATGCCACTCAAAGACCCCACCCTCCTGAAGTCGCAGTCCTACATCAACGGTGTCTGGACCGGCACGGGCGTCGATCCGGTCGACAACCCCGCCACGGGTGCCGTGCTCTCGCATGTGCCGAACCACGGCGCGAAGGAGGCGACCGAGGCCGTCGAAGCGGCTGAAGCGGCCTTCAAGACCTGGTCGAAGAAGCTCGCCAAGGAACGCTGCGCGATCCTCAAGGCATGGTTCAGCCTGATCATGGCCAATGCCGATGATCTCGCCCTGATCATGACCAGCGAGCAGGGCAAGCCGCTGGCCGAAGCCAAGGGCGAGGTTATCTATGCCGCGTCTTTCGTCGAATACTATGCGGAAGAGGCCAAGCGCATCTATGGCGAGACGATTCCCTCGCCGTTCCCCAATGCGCGGGTGATGGTGACACGCCAGCCCATCGGCGTCATCGCAGCGATCACGCCGTGGAATTTCCCCGCCGCGATGATCACCCGCAAGGTCTCTCCGGCCCTGGCCGCAGGCTGCACCGCCGTGATCAAGCCTGCGCCTGAAACCCCGCTGACGGCGCTCGCGCTTGCAGAACTGGCGCATCGCGCCGGCATTCCGCCCGGCGTGCTCAACATCCTGACCGGGGACGCGCCCGCCATCGGCAAGGTCTGGTGCGAGCATTCCGCCGTGCGCGCCATCGGCTTCACCGGCTCCACGGAGGTCGGCAAGCTCCTGATGCGCCAGGCTGCCGCGACCGTGAAAAAGGTCGGGCTCGAGTTGGGCGGCAATGCGCCCTTCATCGTCTTTGACGATGCCGATCTCGATGCCGCCGTCGAGGGCGCGATCATCTCAAAATACCGCAACATGGGCCAGACGTGCGTCTGCGCCAACCGCATCTATGTGCAGGACGCCGTCTACGACACGTTCGTCGAGAAGTTCGCGAAGAAGGTCATCGACCTCAAGGTCGGCAACGGTACGGAGGTGGGCGTGATGCAGGGCCCGCTGATCACCATGGAAGCTGTGGAGAAGGTCGAGAGCCACATCGCCGATGCCGTCGGCAAGGGTGCGAAGATCGTTGTCGGCGGCAAGCGCCACGCGCTCGGCCGCACCTTTTTCGAGCCGACCGTGCTCAGCGGCGTGACCACGAAGATGGTCGTGGCGCGCGACGAGACCTTCGGCCCGATGGCGCCGATCTTCCGCTTCACCGACGAGGCTGACGTGATCGCCCAAGCCAACGCCACGCAATATGGCCTCGCCTCGTACTTCTACGCGCGCGATCTCGGCCGTGTGTTCCGTGTCTCCGAGGCGCTGGAATACGGCATGGTCGCGGTCAACACCGCGCTTCTGGGCGCAGCGGAAGTGCCCTTCGGCGGCGTGAAGGAATCAGGTCTGGGCCGCGAAGGCTCACGGCACGGCATGGATGAGTTTACCGAGATCAAATACGTGCTCTTGGGTGGGCTAGGGGTGTGAAGGAGACACACCATTCGCCGTCATTCCGGGCCTGCCTGCGACATCCGGAATGACGCCGTTAGCGCTACGTTTGGAACGCCGCAGTATGGCCGTTGTCATCGGCAGTTGTTTTGCAGCGTCTATGCCTATACAATGAACCATTAACGTACATACACACAGTTAGCCGGAGCTCGTGTTGCTCAACATCGCGACAAAAGGGTTCGCATCATGGCCCGCGAACTTGCTGACAGGCGTGGCGTCACGATGACGGATGTGATTGTGGATGCCCTGCAAAGGCAACTGCGCGAAGAGCGCGCTGCGATGCCTGTTGCAGGACACCTGCTGGCCATTGGCAAGGCAAGTGCTGCGAAAGCAAGGCCCGGAGGGCACGAACCCGCCCGTGACGAGATGGATGGCATGTGGACACGGTGATCTTTGTCGACACCTCCGCCATCGTTGCCATCCTGTCCGATGAAAGCGACGCAGAAGCATTTGCCATCGCCATTCAGGCCGCGAAACGTCGCATGACATCGCCGCATGTGCGCCTCGAGGCCTGCATGGTGCTCTCAACCCGTCTGAATAGGCCGCCGGAGGATGTGCAGGAAGATTTTGATGCCTTGATGGCCGCTGCAAGTGTCGAGATCGTGCCGCTGACGGATATGATGGCGCGCGAAGCTGTGGTGGCATTTGGCCGTTATGGAAAAGGAAAGGAGCACCCTGCGCAGCTCAATCTGGCAGATTGCCTGTCATATGCCGTTTCGAAAGCGCTCTTGGCGCCGATCTTGTTCAAAGGCAGGGATTTCTCAGCGACCGATCTGGAGATCCCCGTGCGCTGATGTGGGTTCACATGCAGTCACCTTTGACGTCGAACCAGAAGACCGCCGATGTCCGCGCCCCACCCCGCACCCGCCGTTTGCACACCCTTAACCACGCCCGTGGCAAATTATGCCCGTGTGGATTCGCAAGAACACACACATGCAACGAACAAAGACATGTGTGGCACGCACTCGTGCCGTGGTTTTTGCCGCCCATTCTGAATATCTGTTCAGGGTCGCAAAGGGAACATGGATTGATGGGTGTTCCGGTCCGGGAACAGTGTTGCCAGACATTCACGATGATCCTGTCAGCATCCTTTCATGTGGCGATGGAGTCCTGACGACCGCATCTGGTCGGGGCTGTCAGGATGTGAGGGCGACAGGGTCAGCATGAAGCGTTACCACGAGTCCCTCTTCAGACCAGTCATAGGCGATTTCACCGCGCAAGTGGCCCGTGACACTGCGCTGGACCAATTTGCTGCCATATCCTCCTGCGCCGGTCGGCTGTATGACCTTTGGCCCGCCGCTTTCCGTCCAGACGATTGTCACTGCCTCGTCACGCGTGGAACACGACACGTCGAGCGCTCCAGTATCGACCGACAACGCACCGTATTTCAAGGAGTTGGTCGCCAGTTCATGAACGATGAGGGCGAGGACGGTCGTTGTGGCTTCGCCAACGCTGATCCGCGGAACCGAGACCCTGATCCGTCCGCTGAAGGCACCGAGGTCGTCATAAGGAGCAAGCAGCACTGACAGCAGATCCCCAAGAAGCGCTGATGCGCGTATGGTTTGACCCGGCACGGGCCTGACAAGATCATGGGCGCGCCCGAGTGCCGTGAGCCTTTGTGTCAATTCGCGCGCCATGTCGTTGGTCGTGGCTGTCGAGCGCGACGTGATGGCTGTCAGACCAGATGCGATGGCCAGCAGGTTCTTGACACGATGGCTCATTTCGCCGGCAAGAAGCTCACGCCCTTCTTCCGCTTGTTTACGTCCGGTCACATCGATGAAGATGCCGAACATGATCCTCTTGACCATGCCTTCATCGTTGCCCTGGCCTCGCGCAGATACCCACCGCACCTCGTCTTCGACCATGATGCGAAAATCGATCTCGTAAGGACCGATGATCGCACGCGTCGCTGTGAAGGCCGCACGCACTCTGTCACGGTCCGCCGGGTGGATATGAGCCGACAGATCCTCGAAGTTGACATCGTTCCCACGTGCGATGCCCCACAGGTCATAGGACGCATCGTCCATCGTGAGTGCATCGGTATCGACGTTCCAGGACCACAGCGTGACGCCGGCTGCCTCAATCGCGCGCACGAGGTTCTTGGGTTCCCAAAGCAGGGGCTTGGTGTCATCCAAATCGGCCTTCATGTCATCTCCAAATGCGTGTCGGCATGTATGCCTTCAATGTGGGTCTCCGGCACCCCCTTGCCGTCAACACGCAACGCTTACACCATGCTGACCCATGTCGATGCAAACAAATCACGTTTCCGATCGGGGATATGGCGCTTGCGTTCGTCATGGCGGGAGGCGTGACTTATTTCCCCTCCGCACTCCCTTAACGATGCCCTTGGCACCTGCATCATGTGTGCCAGAGAGTGACGCAGTTACGGAGACACGATACGATTTGCATGTGCCAATCTGCCCGTTAACTGTGACTTGCCGTGATAAGATGAAATCTCTCACATGACCGCAGACATGCTCTTCCGCCCGGCCAGTGAGGCTGACTGCTCTGATCTGGCGATCCTGAGCGATGCTGCGACACGGCTTCTGGTGTCCCATATGTGGAGCCTGGGCGCACGTGTCGGGCAGTCCTGGTTCGAGGTTGGGCGCGAAACCATCCGGACGAGGACTGCCCATTTCAGCCATTATTCAAATTGGCATGTTGCCGAACTCGATGGCCTGACGGCCGGTGCTGTGAACGGCTATGTCCTGCCGTCCGGGTGCGCCGCTGCAGTTGCGGCTGACGTTCCGCCGATCCTCATTCCTCTGAACGAGTTGAAGGGTCTGGCTGCGGAAACATGGTATGTTTCGGCAGCTTCGGTCTTCCCTGAATTCCGCAACCGAGGTGTCGGGGAAGCCTTGCTCGAAAAAGCCTGCGCTCTGGCTAGGGCCAGGAACATTGGCCGTGTCACACTGATGGTGGGTAGTTTCAACGAGGGCGCGCAGCGCCTGTATCGCCGGAGCGGCTTTTCCGAATGGAGCCGGCGTCCCTACATCCCGTTTCCCGGATCAGACCCGGAAGGTGAATGGATCCTGATGTTCAAGGATCTGTAGACGAATGGCTTGGCGGCGTTTGTCATCCAGGCGGTCGCTTCCATTGTTGTTCGCACTCTCTTAACCACACCCATGGCACCTGGATCGTGTGTGAAACCGCATCTCGGAAAATACGTATGTCACGCATTCGTGTCGTGATTTTGCCACCAATTCTGAATATCTGTTCAGGATCGCAAAGGGAGCATTGATTGATGGGTGTTCCGGTCCGGAGCAGGGATGTGCGCCTGGATGTGTTGAGGGGCCTTGCGCTTCTCATCATCTTTGTCGACCATATTCCGGGCATCCTGTTTTCAGGGCTGACCCCGCAGGCGTTCGGTTATGCCGATGCGGCGGAAGCCTTCGTGATCATCGCGGGCCTCTCTGCCTACCAGGCCTACAACGGCAAGATGACGGATGCCGGCATCGTGCGCGGCTCGCTGCCGATCTTCAACCGTGTCTGGCAGTTGTATGTGACGCATCTGGCGCTTGTCATGCTGGTGGCCGGCATTGCAGCCTATGCGGCGCGGCGTTTCTCGGACCCCAACTACATGGAAGCGCTTGGGCTCGATGTTTTCATTGCCGATCCGACGCTGGCCATTGTCGGCGTGATGACGCTGACATTCCTGCCGAACTTCCTCGATATCCTGCCGCTTTACATGGTTGTGCTGGCCGCATTGCCGCTGGTTCTGCTTGTGCTGAGGGTCCACTGGCTGTTGCCGCTCACCCTCTCGTTCGGGCTTTACGTGCTGGCGCAGGTCACGGGCCTCAATCTTCCGAACATCCAGGCCAGCCGCGTCTGGTTTTTCAATCCCCTGGCGTGGCAGTTCATCTTCGTGACCGGCGTGGTGCTGGCGCACCTGTCGGCGACCGGCAAACTCGATGCCCTGTTCCGGCGCAGAAAACTTGTCATGTCGATCACGCTGCTGGCTGCGGCCTATGCGCTGTTTTCGCTGCTCTCAGTCTCTCCCTGGCGGCAGATTCCCGATCTGGCCAACCTGCGCCTGATCGATCCGGCTGACCTGCCGGTGGCCGACAAGACCAACATTTCGCCGCTGCGTCTCATCGACGGGTTCGCAAAGCTCTGGCTCATCGCTGTCTTGGTGCCGCGCGAGGCGGGTTGGCTGTCAGCATGGCCTGCGCGGCTGATGGCCGTGGCGGGCCGCCAGTCCCTGCCGGTATTCGTCATGGGGCTGGTTCTGTCCACCGTGGCTGGCGTGATCATCCGCGAAACCGGCTTTGACCTGATGATCCAGTCTGCTGTCGTTCTTGTCGGCATGGCGCTGATGATCGGATTTGCCATCCTGCTGGACTGGCAGGTTCGCATGAGCAAGCGCGACATGCCGGTTGTGGTGGCCGTTCCACAGCCGGCATCGAACCCAGGCCCTGCGGCCCCGTTGGCGAAGGTTCTCGCCGAACCCTCGACAAAGTGAGGGAACATGTCATGATGTGCTCCATGCTTGCTGAAACAACATCAGTCCGCGCATTGACAATCGCCGCCGTCATGGTCGGTGTTTCCAGCTTCGTGTCTGCCCCGGTCTTTGCTGCTGACCCGGTCAAGCCACGCATATCCACCATCGGCCTCGATGGCTCTGCCCTGCCGGGCGGCATTGTGGGCCTTGAAGGTGCCGAGGCGACGGTCTGGTTTGCCGCAGCCCAGCGCAGCGCCGTGGGCGAAATCGATGTCGCATCGAAATCCGTCGGCTACATCGCTCTCGGGCATGGTGCCAAGCCTCGCAGCCTCACGCGTTGCCCGAATGGCAATCTTTACGTGATGGACCCTGCGCTGAACGTGATCCACGAGGTCACGCCATCGACAGAGGAGGTCAAGCGACACCCGATGCCTTCAGGCCACAACGCCGATCTGGTCAGCGCAGTCTGCACCGCTGGCGATGTGGTGATGTTCACCGGTTACAATGGCTGGGTCGGCAAGCTGGAAACAGCCATCGGCAAGGTGTCCCTGGTCGAAGCGCTCGGCGGTCGCGGCCCCGCGCAGATCACATTGGCGCCGTCCGGTTCGGTCTGGTTTGCCTCCTATGCCTCCAACAACGTGGTGCGGATCGACCCTGTCACGTTGAAGCAGGACGCCTTTGCCATGCCAGCGGGCGTGGAAGGCCCGAAGGGCATCGCGGTCGATGGCACGGGCCGCGTCTGGGTCAGCGCCTTCCGGTCGGCCCGCGTGGCGCGCTTTGACCCGCGCCGCCGGACATGGGACGCCTGGGCGCTGGGCGAGGGTGCCCGTCCCCATGCCGTCACCATCGACCTGAAAGGCAGCATCCTTGTCACCGATGTCGGCCATGACAAGCTGCTTCGCTTTGATGCCGCGACAGGGTCCAGCGAAACGGTGGCATCGTTGTCGGAGCGGGGGCAGGCTCGCGCCATGACGCGTCTGGGTGAACAGGTCTGGATCAGCGAAGCAGCGGCAGACCGTGTTCTGATGGTCGATTTCGCCAGCCCGCCATCGAACTGAAGCGACGGATGTCCGGACGTTCAGGTCAGACGATCATCGTCCGGCGGTAACCTGACGGCCGCGAAGACTGGCAGCGATCGTCTCCCCCAGGACAGAGCCCGTGCAGACATGCATCGGCACGGTCATGTGAAGGTCGTCAGCCTTGATCAGGTCGGGCTGGTCGACAGTTCCCCTGGCAATGATCGACCGCATCAGCTCGAACCGGCTCCACACCATGGCCCCGTGCCTGGAGGCTGCCTCCCGAATCATGCGGTCGATCGGCCCGCGCTGTGCCGACAGCATCACCCGTGGCGCAATCTGCGAATCCATCATCACAACGGGAACCTGGCCCTGGGCCAGCAATGACAGACCCATGTCGACGCTGGTTTTGAGCAGATCGGCATCGATGTTCCGGACAATGTCATTGGTGCCGAGTTGCCAGATCACCAGATCAGGCTCCTCTGCCATGACATCGCGCTGAAACCGCGCCACTGCTTCGAGAATGTTCTCCCCGCCGCGGCCCTTGTTGACGACCTTGACGGCTTTCGCACCCAAAAGCGTGTTCAGGCGGTGTTCGAGATGGGTCGGATAAGCAAGGCGTTTGTCCGCAAGGTCAGACCCTTCTGTCGATGACGAGCCGATGGCGACGAGTTTGATGGTCTCGCCACGGTTGATCTTCGCCGCCAGCTTCCTGAATTGGTCGGATGTGGAAACGTCCTCGGGCCGGACCGCCGGACACCATTCCGGCCGGATGTCGCTTGCTGGCGTTTCCGCGCGCGCAGCAGGAAAAGCGCCGCAAAGTGCGGCGACAACCCCGATCCTCAGTCCCCAGCGCCCAAAACCCATCATCTGTCCTGTAGTCGGCCAGTTTGGGCCAACGGAGTCAAGCCCACATCTGTGTCATCACATGTTGCAAGGCGAAACCCGGTTTACGCCAACGCCATGAAAGATTATTGCGCCGGTGATGAACGGGAAATGACCATGCACGATCTCGACCAGCTGAAACGTCTCGCCGCGGCCCGCGCCCTCGATGTCGTGAAACCCGGCATGCGGCTGGGTCTCGGCACCGGCTCCACCGCGAGGCACTTCGTCGAGTTGCTTGGCGAGAGGGTTCGCGACGGGCTTGAGGTGCTGTGCGTTCCGACCTCCGAACAGACCCATGCGCAGGCGCTGGCCTGCGGAGTGCCTCTCACCACGCTTAACGAGACGCCGGAACTCGATCTCACCGTCGATGGCGCTGATGAACTGGACCGCCATCTCAGGTTGATCAAAGGCGGTGGCGCGGCACTCCTGCGCGAAAAGATCGTGGCTGCCGCGTCCACGCGCTTCATCGTCATCGCCGACGAGACCAAGCTGGTGACGGAGCTTGGACAGTTTCCGTTGCCCGTCGAGGTTGCGCCCTTCGGCATGGCCAGCACAACCGCCGCCATCAGCCGGGCCGTGGTCGCCAGTGGTTGCGACGGCGCACTTGTGCTGAGGCGCGACCGTCATGGCGTGCCCGTGACAACCGATGGTGGACATCATATCATCGATGCAACGCTGGGCCGGATCGGTGATCCGGAAGGCCTTGCGCAGCGGCTGTCAGCGATTCCCGGCGTCATGGAACATGGTCTGTTCCTCGCAATGGCGACGGCGGCGATCCTGGCAACGGCATCAGGCGTCCAGATCATCGGTCAAATTGATTGACGAAAGCCCTGCCTGTCTGACAAGACGGCACGAAAAGAGGACACATGATGACAAGACACACCCTTCTGGCTGGCTTGCTGGCCCTGTCCGCCTTGCTGGCATCACCCGCTCTGGCGCAGGCACCGGCCACGGCACCCGCACCTGTGCCGGCCCCGGCCACTCCGCTGGTCGCCTTGCCGGAAAGCCAGTTGCGCATTGCCCGCGAGGTCATCGAGAGCACGGGCATCTCGCGCTCGTTCGATGGCGCTTTCACTGACATCGCCCTGCGCATCCGGCAGAACTACGCGGCAGCCGCCGCTCCCCTGCTGAAAGATCTTGACGATACCCTGGTCGCCTTGCTGCCGGAGATCCGCACGCGCCGTGCCGAGATCATCGAGCGTTCGGCGCGGGGTGTGGCCGTGGTCTTCTCCGAAGCGGAACTGAAGGAGATCAACGCCTTCTTCACGTCAGCTGTCGGCAAGAAATACGTCAACAACCAGCCTCAATTCGTCAATCAGGTCTTCCAGTCCATGGAAACGTGGATGCAGCAGACATCCGACTTCTTCCTGGCGCGCCTGCGCGAGGAAATGCTCAAGAAGGGCCACACGCTCTGAGCATGCCACATGACAAGGCACCAGGGCCGCGCCTTCCGGCTATCATGACTGTCTGGAAGGGCCTGCTCCATGCGCGAAGTTGATCTGTTCGTCATCGGTGCAGGCTCTGGCGGCGTCCGTGCGGCCCGGATGTCGGCTGGTCATGGCGCCAGTGTGATGATCGCCGAGGAGGACCGCGTTGGCGGAACCTGTGTGATCCGTGGCTGCGTGCCAAAGAAGCTGTATGTCTATGCCAGCCGTTTTGCCGACGATATCGCGGACGCGCGTGCATTCGGCTGGGATGTGGAGCAGTCGGGCTTTGACTGGCCGAAGCTGCGTGATGCCGTCGCTGCCGAAGTGACGCGGCTGTCCGGTCTTTATGTCAAAGGCCTTGACAGCGCAGGTGTCCAGATCGCCCACGAGCGCGCCACGATCACCGGCCCGAACAGCGTCAGGCTGGCGCGTTCAGGCGAGGTGATCACTGCGCGTCACATCCTTGTGGCCACCGGTGGCCATCCGGTCCTGGAGCCGGTCATTCCCGGCGGGCATCTGGGAATCACCTCGAACGACGTTTTCCACATGCCTGTGCTGCCAAAGCGCATGGTTGTGGTCGGCGGCGGGTATATCGCGCTGGAGTTTGCCTGCGTGTTCGCGCGCCTTGGCGTCGCCGTCACGCTGCTGCATCGTGGGGACAATGTGCTGCGGGGCTTTGACGAGGACATCCGGACACGCCTGCATGACGCGCTGGTTCGCTCCGGCATCGGCCTTGCGCTGAACCGCACCGTCGCGCGCATCGACGAGGGCGTTGACGGTGTAAGGCATCTCACCTTGTCAGATGGAACAAGGCTCGAGGCTGATGTCGTTCTGGTCGCGACCGGGCGGCGCGCCAACACGGCAGGCCTCGGGCTGGAGAGCGCCGGGGTCACGGTGGATGCCGATGGCGCGATCACGGTCGATGCCGCGTCCCGCTCCACCTGCCCGAGCATCCATGCTGTTGGCGATGTCACCAACCGGGTCAATCTCACGCCCGTGGCGATCCGCGAGGGGCATGCCTTTGCCGACAGCACCTTTGGCGGCAAACCCTGGACCGTGTCGCATTTTCCGATTGCGACCGCTGTGTTCACCACGCCCGAGATCGGCACGATTGGCCTCTCCGAAACGGGTGCCGTGAAGGCCGGGCACAAGGTCACGATCTTCGACACCCAGTTCAGGGCCATGCGCGCCACCATGACAGGGCGCGAGGACCGGACCTACATGAAGCTCATTGTGGACAGCGAAACCGACAAGGTGCTTGGCGCGCACATGCTCGGCCCCGATGCCGGCGAGATCATCCAGTCACTCGGCATCGCCGTGACGATGGGGGCGACGAAGGCGGATTTCGACCGGACGATGGCGCTGCATCCCAGTGCAGCCGAAGAGTTCGTCACGATGCGTGCGCCACGCAAGGGCTGACGCCGCGTTCTCACTGAAGGCGTCTGCCGCCTAGGAAGGCGAGGATCGCGAGCGAAAAGATCACAATGCTGCCCATGAGCACGGGCGTCGCTTCGTCCGTGAAGCCGGACATGCCACGGTCGCCGAGGTGTCGGGCCATGCCGAAAGCGGCCGGGGCGAATGCGTAGGTTGCCTGGCCCGTCGCCACGATCAGCGCCACGACGCGAGGGGTGTCTTGCCTCGCAAACTCCACCTGCGCGATCAAGGGTGGCAGGGAGGTGGCATTCCCTATGCCGAAGCCGAACAGCATGATGCCCAAGGTGATGAGCAGTGGTGACTGGCTGCCGGACCCGATCAGCACCAGCGCGCCAATGATCTGGATGCCGTAGCTCAGCGCTGCTGCCATGCGCCTGTCCGCTCCGGCTGGCATCAGCCAGCCAAAGGCCGTCCTGCCCAATATCGCCGAAGCGGTCGCCAGTCCCATCACCACGCCGGCCCACTGGGCGCCAAGTGTGGGCACAATCAACGAGAACAGATGAGCCAGAAGGCCGATCTGCGCGAACAAGCCCAGCGCCATCCCCAGTGCCAGCGTTCGGAACTTCCAGTCTTGCCAAAGTAGCTTGCCCGGCAAGGTCGAGATTGCATTCCCTGTAGGTGCGGCGGCAGGTTCGGGTTCTGCTGCTCCATCCGCAAACTGTCCAAGGTCACACGGAGACCGGTTGACGACATTTGCCGTCAGCCACCACATGACGCAGACGGTGATGGTGCCGATCAGCAACGCCGCAATCTGGAAACCAAGCCAGCCAATCAGAAAGACCCAGAGCGGGGAGAACAATACGCCGCCAATGCTGGCACCATTATAGGCTGTCGAAAGGGCTTTGGGTCGTTGCTTAATGAACCACGGTGACACGATGGCGTTGATGGCGGCGGCTCCCATCGTCACCCAGCCGCAACCTGTCAGGACCGTGGCCACGAACAATTGCCACGGTTCGACAGCGCTGGCCCATCCGACCAGACCAAGCGCGAGCGCAATCGACCCTGTGCGGGTCACGCACGGCAAGCCAAAGCGCTTGTAGAAGGCAGGCAGGTTGGCCACGACAAATGCTCCCAGCAGGTAATGAACCGTGACCGCAGCCGAGACGAGCGGCACGGACCAGTCCCGCGCCTCCCGCACGGCATGCAGGTAAATCGGCGGGCCGTAGAAGCCGAGGCCCCAGCCGAAGATGGCGATGACAAACGCAGCCGCGACCACGCGCCAGCCGAAGAATGGTGTTTTCTGGTTTTCCATGATCCGGTTCTGGCACGGGCAATCCAGTGATGCTTCGCCCGAAAGCGAAACATGCGCCGCATGAATATGTTATGGTTCACTGGTGAAGGATGGTCCTGACATTGCAAGCCTCGCGGCGCTGATCGGCGACCCCGGCCGCGCCAACATGCTGTGCGCCTTGATGTCGGGCATGGCACTGACGGCGGGCGAATTGGCGCGCGAGGCAGACATCATGCCGCAGACAGCCAGCGCCCACATTGCCAAACTGGTCGAAGCGAAACTCGTCATTGTCGAGGTGCAGGGTCGCCATCGCTACCTGCGTCTCGCATGCCCCGATGTCGCGCAAGCCCTGGAAGGCCTGATGGAGTTGGCTTCCCGCTTGGGGCACCTGCGGACGAGGCCGGGTCCGCGTGATGCGGCGCTGCGCAAGGCCCGCGTCTGCTACGATCACCTCGCGGGCGAAATGGGCGTGAAGCTGCACGCAGCCTTCGTCGGGCAAGGTCTGATTGTCGCCACGGCTGACGGACTCGGCGTGTCAGAAATCGGGCGTCATCGCTTTAAGGTGGAGGGCATCGACATTGAGGCACTGGAGGCCAGACCGCGCGTCACCTGCCTTGCCTGCCTCGACTGGAGCGAGCGCCGGCACCATCTAGCTGGCGGACTCGGAGCGGCGCTACTCCAGTTGATCTTTCAGCGTGGCTGGGCGCGGCGACAGGACAAGGGCAGGGCGGTGTTGTTCACAGGGGCCGGACAGACGCAATTCAATGCTTTTCTTGGGATGCAGCCGTTGAATCAAACCGGCATGTACATGACTCAATCTGGGAACTGAATGAATCAAATCATCAAAGACGATTGGTAATACGCTGATCTTCCATCTATTTTCGGTCTTTGTCTTGATCGTGGCTGACGCGATGTGGGATCATTGACGTCATCCACCTCCGTCTCCGGCAGGTTTTGCGCATGTTGATCGGATTGCTGGCAGGCTTGGCGGCGGGTGCTTTCTGGGGGCTGACCTTTGTCGCGCCCACTGCCGTGAAGCCTTACAGCGAGATCGATCTCGCTATCCTGCGCTATCTGGCGTTCGGCCTTGTCTCGCTGGTGCTGATGGCGCTGAGCCCTCGCTTCCGTCCTGGCAGGATCAGGACCCGTCAGATGCTGCTGGCGCTGTGGCTCGGCCTTTCAGGCTATGTGATCTACTATGTCTTCGTGGCTTTTTCCATCAACCTGGCGGGTCCGGCCATCGCCCCGCTGGTCATCGGCGCGTTGCCTGTCCTGCTGGCGATCTATGGCAACTGGCAGGATGGAACGGTGCCGTGGCGGCTCCTGGTCCTGCCTCTCGTGATGATCATCGCAGGCCTTGCCGTGATCAACAGCGCCACCATCGCGGCGGCCTCCACGCCCTTGCAGCAGGGCAATGTGATCCTCGGATTTGTCCTCGCCCTGTGCGCATTGGCAAACTGGTTTGTCTACGCAATCCTGAATGCCAAGGCGCTTCGCATGCCCGACCCGCCGGACGCCCTCGGCTGGACCAGCCTGCAGGGGCTTGGTGCGGCGGCGGGTGTGCTGCCGCTTCTGGTCATTGCGCCGCTGATGGGCTGGAGCGAAATCCCGGCGCGGGGCTTTGCAGGTGCCGACGGCATGCGGCTTTTGTGGTGGGCCTTCCTCACCGGCGTCATCGGCTCCTGGATCGCGCAATACTTCTGGACGCTGGCCTCCCAGCGCCTTCCGCTGGCGTTGTCGGCGCAGTTAATCGTGTCCGAAACCATCTTCGCGCTGGTCTATGGTTTCGCCTATGAAGGCCGCGCGCCCCATGGCCATGAATGGCTCGGTGCCGCGCTGCTCCTGACTGGCGTGATCATCGGCGTCCGGCTGTTCACGGCCAGGCGCAACACGCAAGGCCGTGGTCTGCCGCCGGAGCATTGACTTGGCACCGGAACATCGCGAACTCTCGAAGCAACCGACGACGTGCGAGGCGTGCCATGGCCATCATCTCCTATCTCACCACCATCCGTTTCGATTTCGGCGCCATACGGCATCTGCCGGAGGACATGGCGGCCGCCGGGTTCAGCCGGCCCTTGCTGGTGACGGACAAGGGCGTCCGTGCCGCTGGCCTCGCCGACCGCATCATCGCGCTGCTGCCGGAGGGCGCCCCCGTTTACGACGAGACGCCAGGCAACCCGACGGAGGAAGCGGTGCTTGCGGCGCTGGATGTGTATCGCGCCTGTGGCTGCGACGGCATCGTGGCGCTTGGTGGCGGCTCGGCCATGGACCTTGCGAAAGGCGTGGCGCTGCTCGCCACCCACGATGCGCCGCTCCGGCAATATGCGCTGATCCTTGGCGGGCTTGCGAAGATCAAGCCGGACATCGCGCCCATCCTTGCCATCCCGACCACGGCTGGCACGGGATCGGAAGTGGGGCGTGGCACGGTGATCAGCTTTCCGGATGGCCGCAAGATGGTCATCATCGCGCCGGCCATGATCCCGCGCCGGGCCATCTGCGACCCGGAACTGACGCTCGGCCTGCCGCCCATGCTGACGGCGGCGACAGGCATGGATGCGCTGACTCATTGCATCGAATGCTACATCTCGCCGCTGGAAAACCCGCCCGCAGGGGCCATCGCCTATGACGGCGCGATCCGCGCGGTGGAGAACCTGCCGCGCGCCGTGCGCAACGGGCAGGACAGGCAGGCAAGGCATGAGATGCTCATGGCCTCGATGATGGGGGCCATGGCCTTCCAGAAGGGTCTTGGAGCGGTCCATGCCATGTCGCATGCTCTTGGCGGCATCAAGGAGGCTCACCTGCACCACGGAACGCTCAATGCGGTGCTGCTGCCAGCCGTGCTGCGCTTCAATGCGCCATCGGTCGGTGACAGATACGAGCGGCTTGCCCGCGCTTTCAACCTCCCGGCACACGTCACCCTGGATCGGTTCATCGCTGATTTCACTCGTGATCTCGGCTTGCCCGGCACGTTATCGGCCATGGGCGTGAAACGCGAATGGTTTGACGCTGTTGCCGACAACGCGGTGCTCGACCACACGACGGCCACCAATGTCCGCAAGGTCGGCAAGGCGGATTATCTCGCCCTGCTGAACGAAAGTTTCTGAGCCGCCATGCTGCCCTGGGTCCAGCTTGCCGTTGCCGCCATTCCGGGCGGCGGCGAACTTCGTCTCAAGCGGCGCGGCACCGAGTTTTCGATCATGCTCGGCACCAATGAGCTGATGAACAGCCGCCTCAGCGGTTCCGAACAGGCCCTTGCGACGCTGGGTTGCGAGGCCGCACGCACGCGCATGGGGGCCAGCGTCCTGATCGGGGGCCTTGGCATGGGTTTCACCCTGCGCGCCGCGCTCTCTGTGTTGGCCCCAGATGCCCGCATCACGGTGGCTGAACTGGTGCCCGAGGTGGCCGCGTGGGCAAGGGCGGAGATGGCCGCCGTGTTCGGCGGGTGCCTTGATGATCCGCGTGCCGTGATCAGCATCGCCGATGTCGGCACTCTGATCAGCGCCGCGAAGGACAGCTACGATGCCATCCTTCTGGATGTCGACAACGGTCCCGATGGCCTGACGGCGGATGCCAACGACCGGCTTTATGGGCTGCCCGGCCTGCGCCGGTCGTTTGCGGCCTTGAAGCGGGGCGGCACGCTGGCCGTCTGGTCTGCCCATCCCGCCGCCGCATTCGCTGCGCGCCTCGCCAAGGCGGGCTTCGCCGTCAGCGAGCATCGCGTCCGTGCGCATGGCAAGGGTGGCGCAAAGCATGTGATCTGGGTGGCGGTGAAAGGGCAGGGGCTTTCAGGAGGCTGATCCCGCGCGTTTCCGGGGCTGAGAAGCGAAGCGGACCGGAATCCGGAAACCAGACATCGTTTTGTGAGCGCAGCGAACGCATGATGTACGCTTCGCGCAAGACACCGTCTGGTTTCCGGATTCCATTCCGCTGGCGCTGCATGGCTCCGAAAACGCGCATGGACATTGTGGCACCCCTGCCCATCAAAAGCGGATTGATCAATCGCAGGATCGGTCTACTCTCAGGACCATGAGTTTCGTCAATCCGAATCCCTTCACCACCCGTCCCGAAATCGCCGGCACGTTCGGCGTCATCGCCACCACCCATTGGATCGCCACGGCGGTGGGCATGGGTGTGCTCGAACGCGGTGGCAACGCCTTTGATGCAGGCGTGGCGACAGCCTTCACCCTGCAGATCGTCGAGCCGCATCTGAACGGGCCCGGCGGTGACGTGCCGATCATGGTGCATGATGTCCGGCGCGGCAAAACCGAGGTGATCTGCGGGCAAGGTGTTGCTCCCGCCGGTCTCACCATCGCGCATTGCAAAAGCCTCGGCCTTGACCTGGTTCCCGGCACTGGCCTGCTCGCACCCTGCGTGCCGGGCACGTTCGATGCCTACATGCTGCTGCTGCGCGACTACGGAACCGTGAGCCTGCGCGAGGTGCTTGGCCCGGCCATTTCCTATGCCCGCAACGGTTATCCGCTGGTCGAGCGCATCGTGGCCACGATCCGCACTGTCGAAAAGCTGTTTCGCGAGCACTGGACGACGTCCGCCGATCTTTACCTGCCGGGAGGCCATCTGCCAGAAGTTGGCGCGCTGTTCCGTAACCCTGCGCTGGCCGACACCTATGAGCGCCTGCTCACCGAGGCGGAAGCCGTCGGCGGGGACCGCACGCGGCAGATCGAGCGGGCGCGGCAGGTCTGGTCGCAGGGCTTCATCGCCGAGGAGATCGACCGTTTCTGCCGCACGCATGAGGTGATGGACGTGTCGGGCCGTGCCCATCGCGGCGTGCTGACCGGGCAGGACATGGCGACATGGCAGGCGAGCGTGGAAGCGCCTGCCGCTTATGATTATGGCCGCTACACGGTGCTGAAACCCGGCGCATGGTGCCAGGGCATCGCCACCCTGCAGCAACTCGCCTTGCTCAAGGGCTTTGATCTTGACGGGCTTGATCCTGCCGGTCCGGACTTCATCCATCTTCAGGTCGAGGCGGCCAAGCTCGCTTTCGCGGACCGCGACACTTTCCTTGGCGATCCCGATTTCGTCGATGTGCCGCTCGATGTGCTGCTGTCGGACCCCTACAACGATGCGCGCCGCAAGTTGATCACGGAAAAAGCTTCGCATGAGCTGCGCCCCGGCACTGTGGAGGGTTTTGGCGGTGCAATGGACGCGCGGGCAGTGAAGGGTCCGCGATCAGCCGTGACGGCATCCGGCGCGGGCGAGCCGACCGTCGGGAACATGGGCGAGACGCGCGGCGACACGGTGCATTTCGACATCATCGACCGGCACGGCAACATGATTGCGGCAACGCCCTCCGGCGGCTGGCTCCAATCCTCACCGATCATTCCGGCGCTCGGCTTCTGCCTTGGGTCGCGCGCGCAGATGTTCATGCTGGACGAGGCGCATCCGGCGGCGCTCGGGCCGGGGCGGCGGCCACGTACCACGCTCTCGCCGACCATGGCGCTGCGTGATGGCAAGCCTTATCTCGCCTGGGGGTCGCCCGGCGGCGACCAGCAGGACCAGTGGATCCCGCAGATGTTCCTGCGCCATGTCCATGCAGGCATGAACCTGCAGCAGGCCATCGATGCGCCCGCCTGGCACACCGAGCATTTCCCGACCTCGTTCTGGCCGCGCACCTCGCGCCCCGGTGTTGTCGTG
>JANMHN010000084.1:0-9678 GCA_031375185.1 Allobosea sp.
CAGCGCGTCGCCATCGCGCGCGCGGTGGCGCGCAGGCCCAGCTTCGTGATCGCCGACGAGCCGGTTTCCGCGCTCGACGTCACCGTGCGGGCGCAGGTGCTCAGGCTGTTCGCGGAGCTGCAGCGCAAGCACAATTTTTCATGCCTGTTCATCAGCCACGACCTTGGCGTGGTCGAGCACATCGCCGACCGCGTCATCGTGATGAATGAGGGACGGATCGTCGAAGACGGCCTGCGTGACCAGATCTTCGACCACCCGCGCCATGCCTATACGCAAAAGCTGCTTGCGGCAGTGCCCACGCTCGAACGCACCGAGCATGGAGGTGTCAGGCTGCTCTGGCGCGCTGCACCTGACGCCCTGTCCACCATTTCCTAGCGTCAGGACCTGCGAGGCTCATGTGCCGCCAGATTCAGGGCCCGATGAGGCAGCCTGAAGCGCGCTCATGATGTCAGTCTGTGCGAAATCTTCCCCGATATAGAGCAGCGGGCAACCCTGGCTTTTGGCGACCTCATAGGCAAAGCAGTCTCCGAAATTCAGCCCGGCCGCGTGGATGCCTTTGCCATAGCGGCTGTAGGCCTGCGCGATGCGCCGGGCTGCAGCGGGGCTGACCGCAACGATCTCAAAGCCGAAGCCGTCGATCAGGGCGGCCATTTCCTCGCCGATGTTGCGCCGCTCAGCCACGATCAGCGCCTCTGCAACAGTGCCGGCCGAGATCATCACGTCGGGGTTGGCCGTCATCACGGCCATGCACTGCGCGGCTGTCGGCTCGTCCAGCAGGATCGCCATCAAGGCAGAGGTATCGACGGCGATCATTGTTGAGGGAAGCGTGACGTTCTGATGGGGTGAACCGTCACGGGCAGCACAGACGAGATCACTTCAGCTCTCATCCGGGCATGCCGTCATCGCCATAGAGCGCGTCCTGGCTGCGCGCCGCGTCCGGCCCCGGCGTTGCCTTGGCACGGGCACGTCTGCGCAGCATGTCGAGCAGATCGCGCCGTGTGGCCAGTTCCGGCAAGGTGCGCACCGGCACAAGTCTGACGGCCGCCTGGCCATGGCGGGTCAGCACGACTTCGTCCCCGGCCTCGGCCCGGCGGACCAGTTCGGTCAATTGTCCCTTGGCATCGCTGACGGACACGCGCATGGCGCAACCACTCCCCTCACAGACCACAACAAAATGGACCACTCAATGGTCCATGTCAATGCACGGGTGACGTGATGAATTGCGCCCGCGTTGAACCGCGCACAGATGCCATCCCATCCTGACGGCCTGATCCGGAGCTGCGGTGGGCCGGAGCGAAAGTGCCCTTGCGACGTTCGGTGCGCCAAACGGGAAGCCGCGCGTCAGGGTTGCCTTGATCGGCTTTGGCAGAGGCTGGTCGCTAGGCTAAGGTCCTATTAGGCTCAGCTCCTGCGCCTGGGTGTCGTCTGCAACGCGCGATGCAACAGGCCATGGCGCTGAACACTGTCCGGAGATCTGCTGCATGCTGACTGATATCAACCGTCCCGACATCGTCGCCGAGGTGCAGGCGGTATTTGATCGCTATGAAGCCGCACTGCAGGGGAATGACATCCCGGTGATGGAGGAGATCTTCTGGAACCATCCGGCGACGACGCGCTATGGTGTCGGAGAGAATCTCAAGGGTTGGCAGGCCATCTCGGATTTCCGCCGCAGCGGCAAGCTCGGCCGGTTCAGACGGACGCTGATCAACACCATCATCACGACCTATGGCAGCGATTTCGCGACCGCCAACACCGAGTACCAGCGCGATGGCGAGGCGACGACGGGGCGCGAAACCAAGACCCTGATGCGCACGCCGGAAGGGTGGCGCATCGTCTCCGCCCATGCCAGCCTGCTTGGCGTCACGGTTTGAGGGCATGACCTTGGATCATAATGATCTAGGTCGCCCGCGTCACCCAGTGCAGGAGGTTGCTCCACAGCGGCTTGAAGCCGTCCCAGCGCAGGAATTCGTTCGGCAGCCAGTGCGGCCCGATATCCGTCGTCCAGGCTGCCGTGCGGCCTTTTCCGGCCTCCCCGACGACAAGCAGCGGGTGGCCGCCCTCATCTGGCGGGAGCGAAAGCAGAACCGCCGCGCCCGGCTTTGCAACGGTTTCGTTGATGCCCAGCAGATAGGGCATGTGGGCGGGAATGCCGCGCAGCACGGGGTGCGCATCGGCACCCGGCGCGAACTGAGGCACGATGCCTTCCGGCATTTCGAGCCGGTCATCATAGGGATGGATGGCGGTGGGCAGCACGGCCTCCACGGCTGTTCCGCGGTAGCGGGCTGCGCCATTGATGCCCTGGAAGCTGTAATAGCCTCCGACCATGATCAGCGCGCCGCCGCGTTCGACATAGGCGCGCAGTGCCTTCAGCCGGTTGGGCGAGCGCCGCGAGTGGATCCAGACCTCCGGCGGCAGCAGCAGCGTGTTGGCGCCGATGTCGCTGAGGATGATGCAGTCATAGGCATCCAGATCAGCGTCCGTGGCCGGAAAACGCTCCGCCGCCTCGTGACACAGCATGTAGGTGATGTCGAAGTCCGGCCCTGACAGGATGGAGACGAACTCATCGGCACCGCGATGGTGCGTGACCGAAGGAAACTGGTCCCAGCCCTTGATATGGGTCGCGGTCGAGGTCCAGCTTTCGCCGGCGAGGAGGATTTTCTTGGGAGGCATGGCGTCCGGATGTGTCAGAGGGCAGGATGCCGCCCGGCGCGGCGGACAGGTCCGTCGCGCACCGGGCAGCGGTGGATGCAGAGGTGGATGCAGCGGTGGAAAGCGGCCTTACGGCAGCCGGGCGAACTGCAGGCGGAAGGCCCCGTCGGGATACTGCATCCAGTCGAGCGCCCTTGCGGAAGCCTGCAGCGTGGCCGGGAAGGTCAGGAACAGCATCGGGGCATCCGCCGCGATCTGCGCCTCGGCCTCGCGGTAGAGCCTCGCCCGCTCCGCCTGGGCAGGTGCGCTGCGGGCCTTTTCCAGCAGGTCCGTCACCTTGTCGCTCTGGTAGCCCATGAAGTTGTTGGGGCCTGCCTTGGTGAAGTAGTTGTAGATGTTCCCATCGGGATCGGTGCGGCCCGACCACGGCGACATGCACAGGTCGAAATCCTTCTGTCGCAGCACCGTGATCAGGCTGGTGGCGTCGATCTGCTTGATGTCCACCTTGAATCCGGCCTGGTTCGCCTGTGCCTGCAGCACTTCGGCGGTGCGCACCTGTGCGGGAGAGTTCGTGACGGTGATCGACACGGCGACAGGGGCGGTCTTGCCTGCATCGGCAAGGAGCTTGCGCGCAGCATCGGCGTTGGTCTTGAGCGGCGCGAAGGCCGCATCATGCACCCAGCCCATGGAGGGCGGGATCGCGCCGTTCGCGACGCTGCCCGTCCCGAAAAATACCGCGCGCAGGATCGCCTGCTTGTCGATGGCCATGGTGAAGGCCTGGCGGACCCGCACGTCGTCGAACGGGGCCTTCGTGGTGTTGAACGAGAAGGCGTTGAAGCCCAGGCCCGACGCCTGCTTCAGGACCAGCCCGGCCTCGCGACCCAGCGGCCCCACGGCCTGTGCCGGCACCGTGTCGACAAGCTGCACCGTGCCGGACCTGAGGTTGGTCAGCCTCACGGTCTCGTCCGCGATGGGGCGGAACACGATCTTCGGGATGGGGGCCGGGCCGCGCCAGTAGCCGTCGAAACGTTCCAGCACGAGTTCGGAATTCTTGGTCCAGCTGACGAGCTTGTAGGGGCCTGCGCCCACAGCCTTTGTCGCGAAGTCCGGTCCAAGCGTCCTGATGGCCGTTGGCGACACCATCATGCCGGCGCGGTTCGACAGCACCTGCAGCAGCGGCGCATAGGCCATCTTGAGCTTGATCGTGAAGGTCAGCGGCCCGGTCACCTCGACCTGGTCGATGGGCGAGAGTTCGCTGCGGCGCGGCGAGGCCGTGGCAGGATCCAGCATGCGGTCGAAATTCGCCTTCACCGCGGCGGCGTCAAGCCGCGTCGCATCATGGAATGTCAGGTTCGGCTTCAGCGTGAACAGGTAGGTCAGGGGATCGGGCGTCTGGACGCTGGCGAGGCCTGGCTCGATCCTGAGGTCGGGCGTCACATGCACCAGCGGCTCATGCAGGTTGTACTGCACGAAGATCTCGAAGAACGACGCCATGAGCGCAGGATCCAGCGTCACCGGGTCGGAGGCCAGTCCCACGGTCAGTGTCCTTGCTTCCTGCGAAAACGAGGGGCCTGAGGCAACGCCAAGGGTCGTGGCGCCGAGGGTCGTGGCGGCGATCAGCCTGGCAGCGTGCCGGCGGGTGATGGAAAGGCTCATTGTCATCTCCTTGATGGGTTGGCAGTCAATCGCGTGGGTCAAAACGGTCGCGCAGGCCATCGCCGAGCAGGTTGCAGCCGAGCACGGTGAGAAAGATCGCTGCGCCGGGAAACACGGCGAGCCAGGGCGCGAGTTCCATGAAGCCGATGGCGTTGCGCAGCATGTTGCCCCAGGTCGCGGTCGGCGGCTGTGCGCCAAGGCCCAGGAACGACAGATACGATTCCGTGATGATGGCCGAGGCAAACAGCAGCGAGCCCTGCACGATGATCGGGGCCAGGATGTTGGGCAGGATCGTGCGGCCAAGGATATTGGCGATTCCGAAGCCCAGTGCCCGCTTGGCCTCCACAAACTCGAGTTGCCGGACGATCAGCGTCTGCGCCCGTGCGATGCGCGCGAACACCGGCAGGTTGACCACCGAGATCGCCAGCACCGCATTGGTGAGGCTGGGGCCGAGCACGGCGGCAATCGCGAGTGCCAGCAGAATGCTGGGGAAAGCGAAGACGATGTCCATCACCCGCATGATCAGCGCGTCGGCGAGCTTGCCGAAATAACCGGCGACAAGGCCGGCGACCGTTCCCGCAAAGGCAGCGACCACAACGCTGAGGGCACCCACGGCCAGCGAGGTCCGTGCCCCGTGGATGATGCGCGAGAGCACGTCGCGCCCGAGTTCGTCGGTCCCCAGCCAGTGGCCGGCGGAAGGCGCAGCCAGGATGTTGACGAAATCGGGTTGGTCCGGCGCGAAGGGGGAAAGCACCGGCGCGCCGAGGGCGAACACGGCCACCACGCCGACCATGCCAAGGCCGAGCGCCGCGCGCGGATCGCCCGTCAGGGCGCGCAGGAAGCCTGCCATTCCGCGCGGGGCAAGTGCGGCTGATGCTGCGGCTGATGCTGCGGTTGAGGCTTCGGCGGTCATGACAGCCTCACGCGCGGATCGAGCGCGGTGTAGAGCAGATCGGTCGCCAGGTTGATGAGCACGAAAAGGATGGCCGTCAGCAGGACAGCGCCCTGCACCACGGGATAGTCCCGCGCAAAGATCGCATCGACGGTGAGCTTGCCGATGCCCGGCCAGGAGAATACCGTTTCGGTGATGACGACGCCGCCGAGCAACTGCCCGAACTGGATGCCGATCAATGTCACGATCGGGATCCGCGCGTTGCGCAGCGCATGTCCCCAGATCACGGTGCGGCGCGGCAAGCCTTTAGCACGCGCGGTCCTGACATAGTCGGCGCGCAGCACTTCGAGCATCGTGGCCCGCGTCATCCGCATCGTGGCCGCCGCCAGCGCCGCCCCGAGCGTCAGCGCCGGCAACACCAGATGGTGCAGGTGCGCGACAGGATCGATGAGCGGGGACACGTAGCCCGAGGCCGGAAAGATCGGCACATGGATGGCGAAGGCGAGGATGAGCAGCACACCAAGCCAGAAACTTGGCATCGACAGGCCGCACAGTGCCAGGAACGATGCCCCGTAATCCGCGCCGCTGTTGCGCCGCGTCGCGGCGACGATGCCCGCCGGGATGGCGATGCTGAGTGATATCACCAATGCGGCAACCGAGAGCAGCGCCGTCGGCCCCAGGGCATTGAGCAGCAGTGGCAGCACCTGCCGCCCGCCCTGGATCGAGCGGCCGAAATCACCCGTCAGGATCAGGCCCAGCCAGGATGCATACTGCACGATGAGCGGCTGGTCGAGCGCCAGCTGGGTGCGCAGGGTGGCGATGGCGGTCGCATCGGCCTCCATGCCCAGAAGTGCGATCGCGGGATCGCCCGGCACAAGCCTGATCAGCAGGAACGCGATGACCGACGTCCCGAACAGGATCGGGACGAGGGAGGCAATTCGCGTGGCCAGATAACGCCCCATGCAAAACTCTGCTTGATTGAACCGGTTCAACCATGCAGATGTTCTGGGGTTGTCATCGTTCTGTCAATGGCCGGGATCGACGAAAAACGAATGCAGGATGTGCATGACCAACCGGCCGATCGTCCTGAAGGCGCGCAGGAGCGGGCCGTGCTGTCGGTCAGGGGGCTGACCATCGGCATGGCGCACCGTTCCGCGATTGTCGACGGGGTCGATCTGGACCTGCGCCTTGGCCGCATCTCCTGCCTGGTCGGCGAGTCGGGCTCGGGCAAGAGCCTCACCGCGCTGTCACTCATGCAGTTGCTGCCGCCCGGCATGCACATGCAGGCTGACATGCTGGCGCTGGACGGCGAGGATCTTCGGCAGGCCGGGGAGCACCGCCTGAACGCCCTGCGTGGCGACCGCATGGCCATGGTGTTCCAGGAGCCGATGACGGCGCTCAACCCGGTCATGACGGTCGGCGACCAGATCACCGAGGCCCTGCGCGTCCACAAGGGGCTGGACCGTGCCGCCGCCGACGATGCAGCCCTTGCGATGTTCCGGCAGGTGCAGATCCCCGCGCCGGAGACACGGCTCAAGGCCTATCCGCACCAGTTGTCGGGCGGCATGCGCCAGCGGGTCATGATCGCGATGGCGCTGGTCTGCCGCCCTGCCCTGCTGATCGCCGACGAGCCGACGACGGCGCTCGATGTCACCATCCAGAGCCAGATCCTGCGTCTCGTCGATGGGCTGCGCGCCGAACTCGGCATGGCCGTCCTGTTCATCACGCACAATCTTGCCGTGGTGGCGGAGATCGCAGACGACGTGGCCGTGATGTATGCGGGCCGGATCGTCGAGCGTGCCCCGCGTGATCACCTGTTCGGCGACCCCATGCACCCCTACACGCTGGCGCTGTTCGCGGCGATGCCGCGCGGTGACGGACGCGGGCGTCCGCTTGCCGCCATAGATGGCCAGGTTCCCGCGCCCGGCACCATGCCGGCGGGCTGCCGTTTCGCGCCGCGCTGCCCGTTTGCGCAGGTGCGCTGCACGGAGGCTTACCCGCCCCTGCGCGAAATCCGCCCGCAGCATTGGGTGTCATGCTGGCGGGCACCCGTTGAGGAGCATGTGTCATGACCGCGCTTCTCGCAGTGAAGGGATTGTCCAAGACATATGCGTCGGGCGGCGGGCTGTTCAGCGCCTCAAGATCGGCGCGCGTTGTGTCGGATGTCAGCTTCGAGCTGGCGCGCGGTGATGTGTTCGCGCTGGTGGGCGAAAGCGGCTCTGGCAAGACCACCATCGGGCGCATGCTGCTGCGGCTGATCGAGCCAGATGCCGGGACCATCCATTTCGACGGGATCGACGTTCGTGCGCTGGATTCCGCTGCTTTGCGGCGTCTGCGGCGGCGCGTGCAGATCATCTTCCAGGATCCGTTCGGTTCGCTCGATCCGAGGGTGAAGGTCGGGCATGCCATCGCCGAGCCCATCGTGCTGCACGGCCTCAGGCCCGCCGGCGAGGTGAAGGCGCGCGTGTCCGAGCTGCTGGCGCTTGTCGGCCTCGATGCCAGCCATGCGGACCGCTATCCCCATGAGTTTTCCGGCGGCCAGCGCCAGCGCGTCGCCATTGCCCGCGCGCTGGCGGTCGAGCCGGAGCTGATTGTCTGCGACGAGCCTGTGTCGGCGCTCGACCTGTCCATCCAGGCGCAGGTCGTGAACCTCCTGGGCGAACTGCGCGCCCGGCTTGGCGTGTCCTATGTCTTCATCTCCCATGACATGGCGGTCGTGCGCCACATCGCAACCCATGTCGGCGTGCTTTATGCGGGGCGGCTGGTGGAGACAGGGCCGTCGGAAACGGTTCTGGCGGACCCGCGCCACCCTTACACGCGCATGCTTCTGGCGGCGACGCCAAGTCCGGTTCCGGGGGCCTTGCGCCTGCGCGAGCCCGTGCGCGGCGAACCGCCAAGTCCGTTCGATGATGCGGCGCAGTGCCGTTTCGCCTCGCGGTGCCTCTACCGGACCCAGCCCTGTCTGGAGGCTGAGCCGCAGCTGCGGGCCGTGATGCCCGCATCGCGGCTTTCGGCCTGCCTCCATGCCGAGGCCCTCCCCCCCGCAGCCGTGTTCGATGATGGCGAAGGGCGCATGACGCCAGCCTACCGCCTCCGGCTGGACCTGCTGCGCAAGGCGCGACGTAACGGAAACCTTCCATTGGCTTCGCCTGAGATTTTGCAGGAAACACCCCATGCCTGATGCGCTGGATGATGGGCACGGGGGCCGCAGGCAACCCACGATCAACGATGTGGCGCGCGTCGCGGGTGTGTCAAAGGGCACGGTCTCGCATGTGATCAGCGGCCGCGTGCTGGTTGCGCCTCTCACCCGTGCCCGTGTCGAGGAGACGATCGCGGCATTGCGGTATCGTCCGGCCGAGACCGCCCGCTCGCTCACGGCGCGCCGCAGGGCCACCGGGCTTGAGGCGCGGTTCGGCGCCTCGGTGCCGCGCCTGACGACAGTGGGCTATGTGAGCGTGGACTTCACCGCCTGTCTTGACCGCCTGCCCGAGCGCGAGGAGCGGCGGCTGGCCGGCGCGATCCTGAAATCCATCGGGGGCCCGGCTGCGAACGTGGCTGCGGTGGCAGCGGGTGTCGGCGCGCCGTTCCCGGTTGCGGCCTCCCTCCTGACATCCATCGGTGTGGATCAGGACAGTGACTGGGCGGCCTCGGAGCTGGCGCGGCGCAATGTCGACATCATCACGCCCAAGGCAAGGCGCTCGGGGCGGCTCAACCGGGCGCTGGTGCTGGTGGAGGCCGATGGCCGCAGGACCATCATCAACGAACCGTCCGACCTCGGCGAGGTCGACATCCAGCGCTTCGTTGCCGACACTGATCCGGCGTCGATGAATTGGTGGCTGCATTTCGAGGGCTACCACGTGCCCGCCAAGCTGGTGACGGTCGGGCATGCCCGTGCCAAGGGCTTCAAGGCCAGCATGCAGGTCACGGGCCTGCCCGTTGATTTCATGCGCCGTCAGGCCGACGAGATCTTCGGCAACTTCGATCTGGTCTTCCTGCATCGCGAGACGCTGTCCGTGCTGGCCGGCGCCCCTTGCGACCTTGCGGCAGGCTTGCGCAGCCTGGTGGAGCGGACGCGTGCCGCAGCGATCTGGCCGGAACTGGTGGTCGTGACACTTGGTGCGGCTGGTGCCGTGGCCGTGATGGCATCGGGCGAGATCATCGAGGTTTCCGCACTGCCTGTCGATGTCGTCGACACCACGGGCGCGGGCGATTCGTTTGTCGGGGGCTTTCTGGCGGGCTGGCTGCACGGTGCGCCCGTTCGCCAGTCGCTCCTTATGGGCTGCGCGGCGGGCAGCCTCCAGGTCACCAGCTTCGGCGCGCAGGAGCGCCGGCCGTCAGCCTCAGAACTCCTCAGCCTCATCGCCGAGGCGCAATTGCCGATCCCCGCAACCGCATGATGTCCGGAGCTGCACCCTTGCCTGAGAACACATCCGTCTTCCGCGTGAAGGACAACGCGATCCAGCGGCTTTTTGGCCGGAGCA
>JANMHN010000076.1:0-2864 GCA_031375185.1 Allobosea sp.
ATACTGCGGCTCATAATATTGCACCTGACGCTGCGGGGCATAAAGCGGGCGGCCATAGGCATCGACCGGGTTGCTCCACTGGTCGGAATAATAAGCGCCTCGACGCTCGTCGCGCTGTGATGCTGCGGCAGCGGCAGCGATGCCGAGGACGCCGATGCCAAGGATCGTCGCCCCGATGGCGGCATTGTTGTTGCCACGCCGACGCTTGACCTGTGCCACGGGGCGTGAACGCCGCACCTGCGCCTGCACGATGGACGTGTCTGCCGTGATTTTCGACGCGCCGGCAGCGGCAAATGGAGCGGCCTGAACGTCAGAAGGAAAATGGCCCACGGCCATCAGGACAGCCAGTGCGAGGCCGGTAGCCTTGATAGGGCGCGAAACTGACAACATGGAAGGCCTCCCTGGCCCATGACGCGTGACCACACCGGATTTAGGTGTGCTGTTTTTGGCAAGTATTTTCCAACGATAGGCCAGACTGTGACGTTTCACAATCATAGTCATTGTCAAAGCGTCAACATCGGAAAACCCGAAGATAAGCCCAAGATCAATGACAACGCGCGCAGGGCTCAGTTGTTCCCCGCCGGATCCCGGCTGCGTTCAAGACCCCGCCCGTAATCATGATAATTCTGGCGCTGCGACTGGCGATAGCGCGGACCGGCATGATAAACTGGTGACTCTTCATATACATAGCGCTGGCGGTAAACGGGCGCGGGTTCATAGGCATAGGAAGGCTGCTGATAACCGTAGCCGTAGTCAGGTCGTTGATAGGCTGGTGCATATCCATAGTCCTGATCGTAGCCGCCATAAGGCGCATAGACCCGCCGCTCATAACTGCGCTCCGATGCTGCGGCAGCGGCTGCAATGCCCAGAACACCAAGACCGATCGCGCCCGCAACCAGCGCGCCATTGCGGCGACCGCGCCAGTCAACCTGCTGGGTCATGTCTGGCAGCGAAAATCCGGATGTGCGGGCGAAGGGGGCAGCCTGGACAGGCCCGAGTGATGCAAAAGCGGTTGCGGCACTGATCGTTGCCGCAATCCATGTTCTTTTCGACAGGGTCATGTTCGGACCTCCGGAAAGGGGAGCAGACACTCTGCACCCGATGGTTGGTTAACTAAACCTTGCCGCTTGAACAGATGCTGAACCGAACATGGCGAAATTGCGCCCTCCGCAGTGGCGACATGCACCATCGCGCGTTGTGCCTTGCGAGCGTCCATGCCAATGGCGCTGACGCAACGCGAAAGAGCCCATGACAACACTCCTCAGCAGTCTCCTGGCCGTCTTCATGGTGATCATGGCTGGCTTTGCGGCCCGACAGCTCAAACTGATTGACGAGGCAAGCTGGCGCGGTTTCGAGGCGGTCACCTATCACATCCTGATACCGGCACTGGTCATTCACACCTTGGCGTTTGCAAAGCTGGACGGGCTTCCGGTGCTGGCCGTCGGCGGATCACTGGTGACGGGCGCGCTTTTGATGACGGCTCTGCTGATGGTCTTGCGCCCTCTGCTCGGTCGGGCTGGCGTTGACGGACCGGCCTTCACCTCGGTCTATCAGGGCTCCGTGCGTTGGCAGACCTTCATCGCACTCGCTGTCGCTTCGCAGCAGTTCGGGCAGGAGGGCATCGCGCTGATGGCCGTGCTGATCGCGTCGCTGATACCGCTGGTCAATGTGATGAGCGTGCTGATCCTCTCCAGATATGCACGGGGTGAATCCTTCAACATCCAGAAAACACTCCTGACACTGATCAAAAACCCCTTCATCTGGTCATGCGCTGTCGGCATCCTTCTCAATCCCTTTGCGGCAATGGTCCCAAGGGCTGTCAGCAGTTTCATCGACATCACGGGGCGAGGAGCACTGGCGGCGGGCCTTCTGGTGGCGGGAGCTGGTCTTGAACTGTCAAGGCTGGCGAAGCCGGAACTGCCGCACCTGGTTGCTGTGGGATGCAAGCTGGTCGTGATGCCACTCATTGTCTATCCGGCCGCCATGATCTTTGGCCTGACCGGAACGCCTCTTAGCGTTGCCTTGATCGCAGCGACGGTGCCGACCGCTGCGGCCTCTTATATCTTGGCTCGGCAGATGGGCGGTGACGCCCCGCTCATGGCCGAAATCGCCACCTTGCAGACACTCGGTGCAATGATCACCATGCCGCTGATCCTGCTGTTTCTTGTGATGTGAGTGCGACGCGCAAGATTTTTCTTGCAGTTGTATAGCACAACCTTAAATTGCGTTCAGGAATCACATGATGTGCGGAGCCTGCCCGAATGCACCCGACCGGATCTATGCAAAGCACCATCGCATCGGACAATAACCATGACTCGCATGATGACCTGTCCGCAACCGGAATGAAGGCCAATCCCGCCACTGTCCAAGCAGGAGTGACGCCCCACAGCGCCGCCACATCTTACAGCGTGACGGAAACCAGCCTCCTCCGGCACGAGGTCGCCATCTATATCACGCAGATGAGCGCCGAACTGAGTGCTATGGCGCGCTCATCCGAGTTTACGCTTCTGTCCTACTTTCTGGACATGGCGGCAGCGGAGGCACGCGAAAGAGCAGAAAAACTCTGCCCTGCCGACTTTGATGATGAGCCTGACCAGCCTCGCATCCCCAGACCTGATCAGACCCTGACATAACCACCCGATGGATCGCGCCGGACAAGGCCGCGCATTTCGAGATCCACCAGCGTGCTCTGCACCAGACGGGCCGACATAGTGCTGTGGCGAACCACATCGTCGGCATTGAGCGGCGCTGAACCCAGCAGGTCGAGCAACACGCCTTCGGGATCATCGGGCATGTCCGCATGGATCCCCGGCATGTCTTCGATGCCGTGTGTGATCGACGCCGCAGGACGATGCGGCCCGGCT
>JANMHN010000158.1:0-8135 GCA_031375185.1 Allobosea sp.
TGAACCTTGACGAAGCCTTCGCCATGTTGCGCCGCGCGGTCGAACTCAAACCGCGCGATGGCTACATCATCGACAGCCTTGGCTGGGCGTTTTACCGGCTTGGCCGCTATGAGGATGCCGTCCGCGAGCTTGAGCGCGCCATCGACCTGAAGCCCGCCGACCCGGTGATCAATGACCATCTGGGCGATGCCTACTGGCGCACCGGGCGCAAGCTGGAGGCCCGCTTCCAGTGGAACCACGCGCGTGACCTCAATCCGGATCCGGAAGATCTGCCGAAAATCCTGCTGAAGATCGAAAACGGCCTTGAGGACGATGCCAAGCCGGCCTCCGCCACCGCAGAGCCCCCCAAGAAGAATGACGGCTGAACCGCGTGACGGCCATCAGTGAGAAGGCCGGATCAGACATCCTCCGACATGAGATCCGCGCCATGGAGCGCCCTTGCTGACCACCCATGCACCCGCGAAGGTCAACCTGACGCTGGCGGTCCATGGACGCAGGGATGACGGTTATCACGACCTGACCAGCCTCGTCGCCTTCGCCGGCATCGGTGACAGCGTGTCGCTTGATCCGGCCGGGCCAGACGGCCTGACCATCACCGGTCCGTTTGCCTCCGGCCTGGCCACAGATGGCAGCAATCTCGTGCTCAGGGCTATCGAGCATCTGAATGACAGACGGGCCCTTGGGAAAGTAGGGCATTTCACGTTGGCCAAGCGCCTTCCCGTTGCCTCTGGCATCGGCGGTGGGTCGGCTGATGCGGCGGCAGCGTTACGGCTTGTCGCCCGCGCAAGGGGGTGGCCTGTTCATCTGCCTGATGTGATGGAGGCAGCGCGACAGACGGGCGCTGACGTGCCGGTGTGCCTCACCTCGAAGGCACGGCAGATCACGGGAACCGGCGAGGTGCTTGGCCTGCCCCTGAAGCTGCCAAGACTGTTCGCAGTCCTCGTCAATCCAGGCGTCGCCGTTTCCACTGCAGCGGTTTTTGCAAAGCTCGGTCTGCAACCTGGCAGGTCGCGCGTGCCCGTCCTGCAGCCGCAGATGGCCGTGGGCTTGTGGCGCCAAGACGGATTGGAAGAAGATGCAGGCAGCCTGATCAGCCGCATCTTGAGAGGTCATGGCAACGATCTGGAGGCAGCGGCCTGCCAGATCCAGCCTGTCATCGAAGAGACATTGGAAGCACTGCGTGCAACAGGAAACTGCCGTCTGGCACGCATGTCAGGTTCCGGAGCAACCTGCTTTGGCCTTTTCGATGACCGGAACCAGAGTTTGGCCGCTGCAAGATCACTCGTGAAGGCCTACCCGCACTGGTGGATCAGGGCGACGTTATTGCACTGAGACTTGCTCTTCGTACTTAGGGTCAGGACCTAGTTCAGCTTGGACTTCACATCACCAAGGCTTTTCGCCAGCATGTCAGCTCCGGCTGCACCACTCATCTGGCCACGCAGGATATGTTCAGCAGCCTTCGCCGCAGCGTCGGCCGCTGCAGACCGGACATCGGCAGAAGCCTGTGCTTCTGCCTGCGCGATCTTGAGTTCAGCTGTCTTGGTGCGGCGGGTGATGAAATCAGCCATCTTGGTTTCGGCATCCCTGGCAAGGCGCTCAGCCTCATCCCTGGCTGCGGCAATGATGGCATCGGCCTCAGCTTCCGCCGACTTGCGCTTGGCCTCATATTCGGCGAGGAGCTTCTGGGCATCCTCCCGCAGCGACTTGGCTTCGGCGAGTTCGGCGGCGATCTTTTCGCCACGCGAATCAAGCGCGCCGAGCACCATTGTATGAACGCCGAACCTGAACAGGATGGCGAAGAAGACAAGGAGACCAACCGTGCTCCACAGATAGGTGTTGGCAAGCATCGGAACCTCCTCAGACCTTCAGTGCGGCTTTGAGAGCAGCATCAAGATCACCCCTGGCAGGCGCCCGGCCGCCGACCCTCTCGACAATGGCGGAGGCAGCGTCAGCGGCGATCGCCTCGACATTGCCCATGGCCTTGGTCTTGGTGGCGGCAATCTGAGCCTCGGCAGCGGCCAGCCTTGCGGCAAGATCACTCTCAAGGGCCTTGCGGCGTGCCTCGATGCCGGCATTGACATCGTCGCGCTTGGCCTGGGCGATGCCCTGGGCCTTGGCTTTCGCCTCGGCAAGAGCCTTTTCATAGGCCACGCCAGCTTCCTCGGCCTTGACCCTGGCAGCGGCGGCCTCATCCAGATCCTTGGCGATGCGTGATGCCCGGCCCTCGATCACCTCGGTCAGGCGCGGCGCGAAGATCTTTGACACCAGCCAGTAAAGCAAGCCGAAAAAGATCGCGAGCCAGAGAAGCTGCGAGGCGAATGTCTCGGTCTTGAAAGGCGGAAAGCCCGGACCGGCATTGCTGCCGCCCGGAACCTCTGTGCCTGTCTTCTGCGGTGACGCCATCGTCATGAACCTCGAAAACGCGGACTGTCCAAAACCTCACGCGAGAGGCGGCACAATGGCGGCCTCTCACATGAACCGATCCTGGATCGGATCAGGTGAACAGCAGGAGGAGTGCCACAACCAGGGCGAAAATGCCCAGGCCTTCGGCAAGTGCGGCACCCACGAAGGCGCGGCCGAACTGGCTGTCGGCGGCAGACGGGTTGCGCAAGGCACCCGACAGGAAGTTGCCGAAGATGTTGCCAACGCCGATGGCGGCGAGTCCCATGCCCAGACAGGCAATGCCGGCACCAAGAAACTTTGCGGCTTGGGCGTCCATGATACTACTCCTTGAGATGTTCAGTCAGTTTCGAGAGGGGAATGATCCGGCTACCGTGATCAGTGGCCGGGGTGGAGGGCATCGTTGAGATACACGCAGGTCAGGATCGTGAACACGTAGGCCTGCAGGAATGCAACGAGAAATTCGAGAGCGGTGAGGGCGACGATCATGCCAAGTGGAAGGGTGGCTCCAAGGATGCCGCCAATGCCGAGGGCACCGAGCGAGACCACGAACCCTGCAAACACCTTCAGCGCGATATGGCCGGCCAGCATGTTGGCGAACAGGCGCATGCCGAGCGAAATGGGGCGGGACAGGAACGAAATGACCTCGATCACGACCAGAAACGGCACAAGCAGGGCGGGTGCGCCCTGCGGCACGAACAGGCCGAAAAAATGCGTGCCATGTTTGGCGATGCCCACGCCGATCACCGACAGGAACACCACCATGGCCAGGGCAAAGGTGACGATGATGTGGCTGGTGACGGTGAAGGCACCCGGGATCATGCCCATGAAATTGGCGCACAGCACGAACAGGAACAACGAGAACACCAGCGGGAAGAACTGCATGCCCTCCTTGCCGGCGGCACTTTTCAACGTTCCCGCCACGAATTCATAGAGCATCTCGGCGAAGGATTGCAGGCGCCCCGGAACAAGAGCACGCTGGGATGTCGCCACCATGAAAAACACGCCGACAACGGCAACGACCAGCATCATGAACAGGGATGAATTCGTGAACGCGATTTCCGCGCCACCGATCTTGCCAAACGGGATGATCGGCTTGATCACGAACTGGTCAAGCGGGCTGGTGGCCATGGCGTTCAGTATCTCGCGTTGGACGTCACAGATGGATCAGTCAGAGGTCGGACCGGGCGGAACACCAGACTGGCTCTGCGTGGCGCGATACAGGTTTCTGAGGCCCGCTGCAAACCCAAACATCAAACCAATCAACAATCCAAACGGCTGGATGCCCGCATAGCGATCAACCAGCCAGCCCAGCAACCCTCCCGCCACGATCCCGGCGACGAATTCGGACACCATTTTCATGCCGCGTGCCATCGCCGAACCGTCTGCCGCAAGGCGGCCTTCCGGTTTTGCAGGGGGCGCACGGTCCGAGCGGATGTCCGAAAGACGCGCATCGATGTGGCGAAGTTTTGCCGACAGGTCAGCTTCGGATGACGGACCTGAACCCTGTGAATCCCGGCCACCTTGCTTGTTCTGTTCCGACATCGGCCAGACTTTCACAACAGCGCCGCGCGGACGCCCAAGGGACTGGCAGGAAATCCCACCTGAAACCGCGCGCAACATATTTTTGCCACCTGACCGTGTCAAGGACTGATCTGCATAGCACAAGACATTGATATGCAACCATAAATTCTCTTACCCAGTCGTCTTGACCTGACCGTGCATCGATTTTGCGGTCAGACGGCTTCCCTGATCTGTTCAGCGGTGTCCAGATCAACCGAAACAAGCTGAGATACGCCGCGCTCCGCCATCGTGACGCCGAAAAGACGATCCATGCGCGCCATGGTGATGGGATTGTGCGTGATCACGACGAAGCGGGTTTCGGTCTGCTGGGTCATGTCACGCAAGAGGTCGCAATAGCGCTCGACATTGGCGTCATCAAGCGGAGCGTCCACCTCGTCCAGGACGCAAATCGGCGCTGGGTTCGTGAGGAACACCGCAAAGATCAGCGCGGTCGCCGTCAGCGCCTGCTCGCCGCCGGACAGCAATGTCATGGTCTGCGGCTTTTTGCCCGGGGGGCGCGCCAGGATTTCGAGGCCGGCTTCCAGCGGATCATCCGAATCAACCAGCGTCAATTCGGCCTCGCCGCCCCCGAAGAGCACACCGAACAGCCGCTTGAAATGACCATTGACGATCTCGAAAGCTGCGAGCAGGCGCTCACGGCCCTCGCGGTTGAGGGAGCCGATCGCCTGCCTGAGCCTGCGGATCGCTTCGGTCAGGTCGTCGCGTTCCTTGACCAGCGCATCGCGCTTGGCCTCGATGTCTGTCAGTTCGTCCTCGGCTCGCAGGTTGACCGCACCAAGCCGTTCGCGGTCGCTCTTCAGGGCAAGAAGCCTGCGCTCCGTCTCCGTGGCAGGGGGCAGCATATCCCCAGCGTCAATTCCAGCCAGAGCAAAAAGGCCCGAGGGCGTGGTGTCCAGATTGTCCGTGATGGCGCGCGTCACATCATCGAGCCGCGCACGTGCCGCCTCGACCCGTGCTTCGCTGGCAGCACGTGCTTCCCGCAGACCCGAGAGGGCATCAAGCGCAAGGCGCGCGGCCTTGTCAGCCTCGGCATGATGCGTCTCGGCCCTCGCCAGATCATCGGCAGCGGCCTTGCGCCCGGCCTCCGCCTCCCCGGTCAGCGCGACCAACTCGCGGCGACGCACAAGAAACGTGTCCGGTGCATCAGCAAGAACAGCGGCTTCCGCCTCTGCCGCCTGCCTGCGATTGGCAGCCTCAGCGCGCGCCTCGTGCGAGCGGGCGACGCGCTCACGCCAGCGGGCGATCTCGCTGGCCACGAGGCCAAGCCGCTCACGGCGCAAGGCATCTTCACGTTCAAGGGTCTGAACCGCAGCACGGGCCTGAACGGCAACGGCGCGGCACTGTGCAACATGGGCACCGGCATGGGCCAGGGCTGCCTCCAGCTCGGGGGAGGGTGCCAGCGATGCAAGGCCTTCCTCGGCCTGCCGGCGTGCAACCCCCGCCTCCGCTTCGGATGCGGCAAGCCGTCCTGCGCCTTCGACCAGGCTGGCGCGCCGCGAGGCCATGTCCGCAATCTTGCGTTCCGCCGCTGCAAGCAGCTCACGCGACTGATCGAGCTTGCGGCGCAGGTCACGCGCCACGTCGATCGCCAGGGTCTCAGCCTGCACCGCCTGCCGCACCTTGCCCTGCGCGGCTTCAAACGCCTCACGCGCCGCTTCCGCATTCTCCCGCGCGATCTGTGCCTCGCGTTCAAGGTCACCCAGCCGGTTCTTCTCGGCCAGACGCCGTGCAGCGGGTGTTGGGGCTTCGGCTGCGGCTGCAAAACCATCCCAGCGCCAAAGATCGCCTTCCTTCGACACAAGCCGCTGGCCAACCTTCAGTTGCGCCATGAGCCGCGGGCCATCGGCACGTGCCACCACGCCGATTTGCCTCAGGCGGCGCAGCATGGCGGCAGGAGCGCGCACCTTGCCCTGAAGCGGCTCGGCATCCCCCGGCAGCGGTGGATCGGAGGCATGTTCGCCCATATCGCGCCAGTGCGCGGGCGCAGACGGGTTGGACGACGCGTCAAGGTCATCGCCAAGGGCGGCACCGAGGGCCGTTTCGTAACCCTTCTGGACAGCCAACTGGTCAAGCACGGGCGGCCACAGATCGCTGGACGAACCGGACAGAAGTTTCTGCAGGGTGCGGACTTCGGTTTCGAGCCGTTGCGCCATCCGGTCAGCCTCGGACTGCGGGACGCGGGCCTTCTGCTCAGCTTCGCGCGCGGCGGCGGCGGCCATGCGCGCGGCGCCAGAGGAAGCATCCGCGTCACGCAGGTCCGCTTCCGCCGCCGTCACCGTGTCGCGCAAGGCATCGATGGCCGTGCCGACACCCGTGTTTGCATCCAGCGCGAGCAAAGACCGCTCAAGCCCTTCGCGTTCGAGACGGTGGCGGGCCGCACGGTCTGCCGCATCACGATGGGCGCGCTCGAAGGCGCTGCGCCGGGCGGTGATGTCAGCAAGCGCGGACTGGGCTCTGGATTGCGCGGCTTCAGCGGCGGCCAATGCCGTTTCAGCCAAGCCTTGCTGTTTCAGGGCCTCGGCACGCGCTTCGACACTGCCAGCGCCTTCGGCTGTGAGCCGCGCCTCTTCCTCGCTGAAACGGTTGACGCTGGCTTCCGCATCGGAAGCCAGACCGGCTTCGCGCGCCAGATCGGCATCCAGTTCGGCCATGCGGCGCACCAGTTCGTCCGTGCGCTGCCTGTTGCGGCGGTCCTCGGCTTCGAGATCCTCCAGAGCCCGCCTGACACGCACTAACGCCGCCGCAGCCGCCGCTTCCACCTCACGCAGATGTGGCAGCGCATGCACTGCCACGGCCTGATGGCGCGTTGTCTCGGCCTGGATGCGGGTCGCTTCCGCCACATCGCGCAAGGCCGCTTCAGCGGCCCTTTCGGCGGCAGCGGCCTGGTCGCGGGCATCACGGTAGCTGATCGCCGCCAGCAGGGCTTCGGCAGCACGGATATCGGCTGCAAGCGCCTTGTAGCGCCCTGCCTGCCTGGCTTGACGTTTCAGGGCCTCGATCTGCGCTTCGATCTCACGCAGCACATCCTCGAGGCGCACAAGGTTGTCCTCCGCTGCCCTGAGGCGCAATTCCGCTTCATGACGGCGCGCGTGCAGCCCTGCAATGCCTGCGGCATCTTCAAGGATGCGGCGGCGCGACTGGGGCTTGGCGGAGATGATCTCGTTGATCTGGCCCTGCCGCACCAGCGCCGGAGAGCGCGAGCCTGTGGCGGCATCGGCAAACAGGAGCTGCACGTCCCGCGCCCGCACCTCCTTGCCATTGACGCGGTAGGTCGAGCCCTCTTCGCGCTCTATCCGGCGCGTGACTTCCAGCACATCGACATCGTTGAATTGGGACGGCGCCTTGCGGTCGCTGTTGTCGAGCGTGAGGCCGACCTCGGCCACATTGCGGGCCGGGCGCTCTCCGGACCCGGCAAAGATCACATCGTCCATGCCCGATGCGCGCATGTTCTTGAACGAGTTTTCGCCCATGACCCAGCGCAGGGCCTCGACAAGGTTGGATTTGCCGCACCCGTTGGGCCCGACGATTCCCGACAGGCCCGGCTCGATGTGAAAATCGGTCGCTTCGACAAATGATTTGAAGCCGGTCAGCTTGAGGCGTGTCAGCTTCATGGCTGAAGCCCGGCCCGCATCAGAGGTATCGCGACAAGGCGTGCAGGATCACGCCCCGACCAGAGGCTGCAGGATCTTGTCAAGCTCAGGCATTGTGAGAGCACCACGATGAACCTGCCCGTTGATGATCAGGGTCGGCGTCGAATTGACCTTGAAGCCGTCAGCCGCCTTGTCTTTGGTGGCATTCAACGCTCCATACAAATCCTGGCGTTGCAAGCAGGCATTGAAACTTTCCTGTGTGAAACCGGCCTGTCGCGCGGCCTGCATGAGGCTGTCCAGCGGCGTGCTGGTGAAGGCCCACTTCTCCTGCTGCTTGAAGAGGAAATCCAGAAACACGCCGCGCCGTTCGGAAGGACCGCAATAGGAGAGCATCGACGCTGCCATATCGAGCGGGTTCAACACGAAGTTGCGGAAGATGAAGCGCACCTTGCCGGTGTCGACATACTTGGCCTTGAGTTCCGGCAGGACATCGTTGTGGAAACGCGCGCAGTGCGAGCATGTGGTCGAGGCATATTCGATGATCGTGACCTTTGCCTCGGC
>JANMHN010000161.1:0-3814 GCA_031375185.1 Allobosea sp.
ACCATCAGCCACCAGCCAGCCCTGAGCGAAGCGGCTTCCGCAGCCCCGAGCAGCGACGCCCCTATGCCCCGGTTGCGGCCATCGCGATGCACCAGCATCTTGGCGAGATCCGAACGATGCGGCTGGTTGGGCGCACCTGCCGCGATCACCTGAACGGTGCCGATCAGGCGGCCTGCCTCCTCCGCGACAATCAGGATGCGTTCGCCGCTGCTGACGCCGCCTGCAACCTTCTCCCAGAAGGCAAGCGCCTCGGCCCGGCTCATGCCCGCCATGAACGAGACCGAGGCTCCGCCTGCCACGCAATCCAGCAGGATGTCGGCAAGTTCGTCAGCGCGAGCCATCGCTTCGGCTGCGTCAAGCGTGCGGATGATGAAGGTGGGTGCGGTCATGTTTCCGGTTCTTCAAGGTTGGCGTCTGGTCAGGATGACAGCGTAGCGACTGGGGCTTGTGGTCGGGTTGCAAAAGGTGATCGGCTGGTCGAGGCGCATGAGAAGACAGTCACCTGTTCCGAGCAGGGTGACGGAATGGCCGATGGTCATTTCGATCTGGCCTTCCAGCAGCCAGACCTGCTGTTCGATGTCAGTTGATGCCGTGTAATTGTCGAACACGACCCGTCCTCCAGGCGGAAACGTCACATAGACGATCTCGGCCGCCGCACCGGACGGCGAGACATTGCGCCTGACATAGCCCGATGCCGGGTCACGCCAGTCGGTCTGGTCCTCCCAGCGGCTGAGCGGGACTGTGGCTGCCAAGGGCGGCGGAAACAGCGAGGCCATGCTGGCACCAAGCCCACCCGCCAGCCGTGCCAGCACAGAGGCAGTCGGGCTGACCTCGCCACGCTCGATCTTGGAAATCATGGCGCGGCTGACCCCGGAGGCCTCGGCGAACTGCTCCAGTGTCCAATTGCGGCTGCTGCGCGCCGCCTTGAGCCGTTCTGCAAGCGTACGGTTGATATCAGATTCCATGATATGAGATTATTTCTTTCATATAAGAAGTCAATCGGTGCGAGGCTGCAATTCGGGTTTGCAATTCGGGTTTGGACGTAACGTCATCATGGCTGGTCCGAATGCGATGGGGAATGTATGCTTGTGAGCCTGAGGAGGCAGCCATCGCGAACATCGACACCATCCTCGACAAGATCGGTCATCACATAGCCCGGCGCCTGATGATGAGGAAAAGCGGCTACGAGCCCTATGCTGCGGCCAGGCCCGAATTTCTCGCCATGACGCTCCGGTGCTGCGATGTCTTGCTGGTCGAAGGTGCTCCAAGCAAGATTTCCTCAGCCATCAAGTACCTCACGCAATCGACATGGTCGCACGCCGCCCTGTACGTGGGCGAGGGCCTTGGACTGACCAATGATGAAGGCGAAGCGCTGGTGCTGATCGAGGCCGAACTGGGCGAGGGGGTGATCGCGTCACCGCTCTCGAAGTATTCCAGCTACAATACCAGGATTTGCCGCCCGGTCGGTCTGACCGCCGCCGATCAGGCTGACATCATAGAACATGTGACTGCAAGCCTTGGACATGCGTATGACCTGCGCAACATCATCGACCTGATGAGATATTTCCTGCCGAACCCGCCGGTGCCGACGCGTTTTCGCCGAAAGATGATTGCCTTCGGTTCCGGCGATCCAAGCCGCAGCATCTGTTCGTCCCTGATTGCGCGGGCCTTCGAACGCGTGCGCTATCCGATCCTGCCCACGGTGGAGCGGCGCGAAGCCGATCCGGGTGTCTTCAAGGAGGTGCTGCATATCAGGCACCACTCCTTGTTCACACCGCGTGATTTTGACGTTTCGCCATATTTTCAGGTGGTCAAGCCTACTCTGGAGGCTGGCTTGGACTACCGCACAGTTGCCTGGGCGGACCGCATGCCTCCGGCAGACATGCCTGTGGCGGACACGACAGGTTAAGCAACGCGCCTCGGCCCGCGACACCCGTTACCCTCGACGAAAGCGGGTGTCGCTGCTATGTGCGCAGTCATGACAACGCAAAGCATCGACAACATCCGCAACTTCTCGATCGTCGCCCATATCGACCATGGCAAATCCACGCTGGCTGATCGGCTGATCCAGCTCACCGGCGGGTTGACTGCGCGCGAAATGACCGAGCAGGTGCTCGACTCGATGGATATCGAGCGCGAGCGCGGCATTACCATCAAGGCCCAGACCGTCCGCCTGAATTACAAGGCGCATGACGGCAAGACCTACATCCTGAACCTGATGGACACACCCGGTCATGTCGACTTCGCCTATGAGGTGTCGCGCAGCCTGGCCGCCTGCGAAGGCTCTCTTCTGGTGGTCGATGCCAGCCAGGGCGTCGAAGCCCAGACCCTCGCCAATGTCTACCAGGCGCTTGATGCCAACCATGAGATCGTGCCGGTGCTCAACAAGGTCGATCTGCCTGCCGCCGAGGTTGACCGCGTCAAGGAGCAGATCGAGGAGGTGATCGGGCTCGATGCGTCCCAGGCCGTGCCGATCTCCGCCAAGACCGGCCTCAACATCGAAGCCGTGCTGGAAGCCATCGTGACGCGCCTGCCGGCACCGAAAGGGGATCCGGAGGCAACGCTGAAGGCCATGCTGGTCGACAGCTGGTATGACAACTATCTGGGCGTCGTCGTTCTGGTGCGCATCATCGATGGCACGCTCAAGAAAGGCATGCGCGTCAAGATGATGCGGGCCGGTGCGGTCTACGATGTCGAACGTGTGGGGTATCTCACACCCAAGCTCGTGCAGGTCGAGAGCCTCGGCCCTGGCGAGGTCGGCGTCATCACGGCATCGATCAAGGAAGTGGCCGACACCCGCGTCGGCGACACCATCACCGATGACCGCAAGCCGACGGCCCATCCGCTGCCTGGTTTCAAGCCCGTGCAGCCGGTGGTGTTCTGCGGGCTTTTCCCGGTCGATGCGGCGGAGTTCGACGAGTTGCGCTCGGCGCTCGGCAAGCTCAGGCTCAACGATGCGAGTTTCTCATATGAAATGGAAACGAGTGCCGCACTGGGCTTCGGTTTCCGCTGCGGTTTCCTCGGCCTTCTTCATCTGGAGATCGTGCAGGAGCGCCTCAGCCGCGAGTTCAATCTCGACCTGATCGCAACCGCGCCGTCGGTGGTCTACCGCATTCTTCAGACCGACGGCGAGATCGTGGAACTGCACAATCCCGCCGACATGCCGGACGTGATGAAGATTGCCGCCATCGAAGAACCCTGGATCCGCGCCACGATCCTGACACCGGACGAATATCTGGGTTCGGTGCTCAAGCTCTGTCAGGATCGCCGCGGCATCCAGATCGACCTGGGCTATGTCGGCAGCCGCGCCAAGGTGGTTTATGACCTGCCGCTCAACGAGGTCGTGTTCGATTTCTACGACCGGCTCAAGTCGGTGTCGAAAGGCTATGCCTCATTCGATTATGCCATCACTGAGTACAAGGAGGGCGATCTCGTCAAGATGTCGATCCTCGTCAATGCCGAGCCGGTGGATGCGCTCTCCATGCTGGTCCATCGCACCCGTGCAGATGCCCGTGGCCGCGTCATGTGCGAGAAACTGCGTGAACTGATCCCGCAGCACATGTTCCAGATCCCGATCCAGGCTGCGCTTGGCGGCAAGATCATTGCCCGCGAAACCATCCGTGCCCTGAGGAAAGACGTCACCGCCAAATGCTACGGCGGCGACATCACCCGTAAGCGCAAGCTGCTGGAGAAGCAGAAAGAGGGCAAGAAGAAGATGCGCCAGTTCGGCAAGGTCGATATCCCGCAGGAAGCGTTCATTGCAGCGCTGAAGATGGATTGAGAGCGCTATTGATTTTTTCGTTCTCGTGACGCC
>JANMHN010000198.1:0-2932 GCA_031375185.1 Allobosea sp.
CTGGTGCATTCCTCCACCCAGCACCCCACCGAGGTGCAGCACGTCGTGGCCAAGGTGCTGGGCCTGCCGGATGCGTTCGTGATCTGCGAGGTGCGCCGCATGGGCGGGGGCTTCGGCGGCAAGGAGAGCCAGGCCACGCAATGGGCCGCGATCGCAGCGCTGGCCGCGCACAAGCTGAAGCGCCCCTGCAAGATCAGGCTGGACCGCGACGACGATTTCGCCACCACGGGCAAGCGCCACGACATGCGGGCCGACTACCGCATCGGCTTCGATGAGGCAGGCCGCATCCACGCCTACGATGTCGATTATCTGGCCCGCTGCGGCTGTTCGGCGGACCTGAGCCAAGGCGTGATCGACCGCGCCATGTTCCATTCGGACAGCTCATACTGGCTGCCGGTGACGCGCATCAACACGCGGCGTCTGTTCACCAACACGGTGAGCAACACCGCCTTTCGCGGCTTCGGTGGCCCGCAGGGCATGCTGATGGCCGAACGCATGATCGACGAGATCGCCTGGTCTTTGGGCCGTGATCCGCTCGATGTGCGCTATGCCAACCTCTACCGCGAGGGCGAGGACATCACGCCCTATGGCCAGACGGTCAGCGAACTCGGCACCATGCACGCGCTGATCCGGCAGCTTGAGGCAACGGCTGATTACCGTGCCCGGCGCAAGGAGATTGCCGCCTTCAATGCCACCTCGCGCAGCATCAAGCGGGGGCTTGCCCTGACGCCGGTGAAGTTCGGCATCTCGTTCACATTAAAGCAGCTCAACCAGGCTGGTGCGCTGGTGCATGTCTATCAGGATGGCTCGATCCAGCTCAACCATGGCGGCACCGAGATGGGGCAGGGCCTCTATCAGAAGGTGGCGCAGGTCGTGGCCGAAGAGTTCGGAGTGGACATGGCCCGCGTGCGCATCACGGCCACAACCACCGAAAAAGTGCCGAACACCGGCCCGACAGCGGCCTCGTCCGGCACTGATCTCAACGCCCGCGCGGCGCTCAATGCGGCAATGACCATCAAGCGGCGGATGGCGGACTACGCCGCCTCGCTCTGGAACTGCGCCGCCACCGCCGTCAATTTCCGCGATGACCGTGTCTTTCACGGCAATGATAGTCTCGGATTCGGTGAACTGGCGAAAAAAGCCCATCTCGACCGCGTCCAGCTCTCTGCCACGGGCTTTTACGCGACGCCGGGCATCACCTGGGACCGGGCGGCGAAGAAAGGCTCGCCCTTCCTGTATTTCTCGTTCGGGGCTGCCTGCGCCGAGGTCGAGATCGACGTGGCTACGGGCGAGAACCGCACCCGCCGCGTCGACATCCTGCATGATGTCGGCAAGTCGCTGAACCCGGCCATCGACATCGGCCAGATCGAGGGCGGCTTCGTGCAGGGCATGGGCTGGCTGACCACTGAGGAACTGGTGTTCGACGCGAAAGGTAAATTGCTGACCCATGCGCCCGCCACCTACAAGATCCCGGTCGCCAGCGACCTGCCCGCGGATTTTCGCGTGGCGCTGTATCCCAACAGCAACCGCGCCGATGTGGTTTATGCGAGCAAGGCCGTGGGCGAGCCGCCGGTGATGCTGGCCAATGCGGTTTTCTGCGCCCTGGCCGATGCCGTGCATGCGCTGAAACCCGGCACCAGCGTGCCGCTCAACGCGCCAGCCACGCCAGAAGCCATCCTGCGCGCCTGCGAAGCGCTGCAAGGCAGGGCGATGGGAGGAGAGAGGTGAGGGATCTGCGAAGCCCTCTTCCTCGGTCCCTCTCCCTGAGCGGGAGAGGGAGGGCGCGCTCTGGTTATCCATTGCAGCGGTGCCGGCATGCTGTCCTGCCCTCTCCCGTTCAGGGAGAGGGTGGCGCGGCGAAGCCGTGACGGGAGAGGGTGCTTGCCATGACCCCCGCCGCCATCTTCTTCCGCCGCCTCGCCGGTATCGTGGCGCGCGACGGCGCGGCTGCGCTCGTCACTGTGGTTGACACAAAAGGGTCCGCCCCCCGCGAAACAGGCGCGATGATGGCCGTGCTGGCGGATGGCTCGTTTTTCGGCACCATTGGCGGCGGCGCGCTGGAGCACGAGGCGCAGGTGCTGGCCCGGCAGTTGGCGGGCCAGGGCAACGCGGTGAGCCGTCGCATCGACCGCGCGCTGGGGCCTGATCTTGGCCAGTGCTGCGGCGGGCGGGTTGTTCTCGATCTCGACGTGTTCACGCGGGACAATGCCGATGTGCTGACGACACGCATCGCAGACGCTGATGCGCGCGATCATCGCCAACCACTGGTCATTTTCGGCGCTGGCCATGTCGGGCGGGCGCTCAGCCTCGCGCTGGCGCCATTGCCGTTCATCGTGACATGGATCGATAGCCGTGATGATGCCTTTCCCGCGCACATTCCCGCCAATGTCCGCCCTGTCAAAAGCCGCGATCCACCGTCCGAGATCGCGCATGTTCCGTCGGGTGCCTTCGTGCTGATCCTCACCCATGATCACGCGCTGGATCTCGCCATCACCGCTGCCGCTCTCAGCCGCGATGACCTGCCGTTTGTCGGGCTGATCGGCTCTGCCACCAAGCGCGCCCGCTTCGCGCGCAGGCTTGCCGAACTTGGCATCGATGTGTCCCGCATTGCCAGTCTCGTCTGCCCCATCGGCCTGCCGGGCATCACCGGCAAGGAGCCCGCCGTGATCGCGGCGAGCGTGGTGGCACAGATGCTGGGTCTGGTGGGGGAAGGCGCAGCTCAACTCGCCACCCGTTTCACCACGTCATTGCGAGCGTAGCGAAGCAATCCAGCCACGATGCGCGCCAAGGCTGGATTGCTTCGCTGCGCTCGCAATGACGGCCACCGCTGCCCACAAAATCATCACCACCCACACCTTGCCCCCTTGCAGGCGGAACATGCCTCGCGCAAGCTGCTGAAAGACCTGCCGGGACCGAGCGGGCCAAAGCCGGG
>JANMHN010000211.1:0-3867 GCA_031375185.1 Allobosea sp.
TCGGCTCAAGCTCGATGTATTGCTTGGTCAGCGCACGCAGGATGGCGTCCCGGCGAGGAGAGTCTTCTCCTGCGGCGACATTCTCGAGGCCTGACAGTGACACACCTGGAATCATGATTGCACCTTCTGTGACTGCCTCCAGTTGCAACCGAAGACTTTACAGGCGCGTTGATTCAATCATTCAAATTGTCAGCAATTGCCGGAAAAAATGGGGTGAATGGCATTTCGCCGCGCACTTCCGGAGCCATGGACCCTCGGGCTTGACTCGAGGGGGAATGGAATCCGGAATCCAGATATCGTGTTGCGCGACGCGCACATGATGCGTTCGCTGCGCTCACTGAACAATATCTGGATTCCAGGTTCCGATCCGCTGCGCTACTCGGCCCCTGAAAACTCGACCCCGGAAAACTCGGCCCCGGAGACGCGCGGTCCGTTTTTCAGCTACCTGTCAAACAAGCGCCGGGATGGCTCGCGGCTTGCCGTCATCATCGACAGCCACAAAGGTGAAGGTCGCGTCCGTGACCTTCTCCATGACATTGTTGCGGAAGCGCTGCGCCCAGGCCTCGATGTTGATCTTCATGGATGTCCGGCCGATATCGCCGACCGACGTGTAGACGCAGAGCACGTCTCCGACCTTCATCGGCCTGATGAAGGTCATGGTGTCGACCTTGACGGTGACGACACGGCCCTGCGCCCGCTCGACCCCGGCGATGCCGCCCGCCTGGTCCATGCGCGCCATGACCCAGCCGCCGAAGATGTCGCCATTGGCATTGGTGTCAGCCGGCATGGCACTGATCTTGATGGTGAGCTGGCCGACAGGCTGTTGCTGGTTGGGCATGATGGTCTTTCGCAGGCTGGTGAGTCGCGCGGGCTCAGTTGTCGTTATCCCTGCCGCTTTCGACATGCAGCAGGTGCATCACGCGGTGCAGCACGGGGGCGAGGATGAACCCGGTCGCGATCACGATCAGCAATCCTGACAGGATGGCATAGAGACCGGCAAAAATCTTGCCCGCCATGGTCCTGAGTTCGCTGACCGGCCCCATGCCGGACAGGATCATCGCGGCGTTCACAAAGGCATCGACCGCCCCCATGCCCTCCGTGAGCATGTAGCCGCTCATGCCGATGCCAAGACCGACGACCGTGAGCACAACCCAGACCATGCAGGCCCGAAGCAGCCTGAGCGCAAACTGCCTGTGCGGCAGGACCGGTTTTCCGCGGTGCTCCAGATGCTCCAGCATCAGCCGTGCCCCAGCTCCCGGCGAACGAGGGCCGCACCTGCCGCCAGCGCGGCCAGCTTGCCGTAAGCGACCTCGCCGGACATGGGAGCCATGCCGCAATTGGTGCAGGGAAAGAGCTTTTCCGCATCGACGAAAGCCAGGGCCGCGCGGATGGTGGCGGCGACCTCCTCGGGCGTTTCGATGGTATCGGACGCGACATCGATGGCGCCGACCAGCACATCCTTGCCCTTCAGCAGGCTGATCAGATCCATCGGCACGCGGCTGTTGCGGCATTCAAGCGAGACTTGGTCGATGCTGCTCTTCGCCAGCACCGGAAACGTGTCCTCATAGTGACGCCAACTGGTCCCCAACGTGTGCTTCCAGTCGATGTTGGCCTTGATGCCATAGCCGTAGCAGACATGCACCGCCGTGGTGCAGGTCAGGCCCTTCGCCGCGCGCTCCAGCGTGGCGATGCCCCAGTCGGCGACCTCGGCCATGTAGACATTGTAGGCAGGTTCATCGAACTGCACGACATCGACACCAAGGGACTGCAACTCGAGTGCCTCCTCGTTCAGCGCCTCGGCAAAGGCCATGGCGAGGTCGGCGCGGCGGCCATAGTGTTCGTCGGCAATGGTGTCCACGATGGTCATCGGGCCGGGCAGCGTGAACTTGAGCTTGCGCGTGGTGTGCGCCCGCGCGGCGGCGGCTTCCGCCCCATGCACCGAGCCCTTGCGCCGGATGGGGCCAGTGACGGTCGGCACTTCGGCATTGTAGCGGTTGTTGCGGATGCCCATGATCGTCTTCTTGGCGAAGTCGATGCCAGACAGGTTGGCCAGGAAACCATGCACGAAATGCACCCGTGCCTGCTCGCCGTCACCCACAATGTCGATGCCCGCATCTTCCTGCATCTTGATGGCGAGGATGGTGGCGTCGAGCTTGCCGCGCTCCAGCGCAGCGCCTTCAAGGTGCCACGGCGCCCAGAGCTTCTCAGGCTCGGCCAGCCAGACAGGCTTTGGCAGGGAACCGGCAATGGTGGTGCGCAGCATGGGTGTGTCTTTCAGGAAAAATCGCAAAGCAAAACAAACTGCGGATGAAACTGGTGCCAACCCTCAGGTGTCATCCCCGGCGGTTCGCCAGAACCGGGAAGGGGATCCACATGCTTCAAGCCCGTGTGGATCCCCTTCCCGCCGCGTGCCGCGTCGCCGGGGATGACACCGATTGATATGGCAAAGAGTTTATCCAATCGAACACAAGCCAAATGGCCCGCTGCGGTCATGTCGTCAAGCAACCGCGCCGCGCCGGATGCGCGATGGCTCAAGCAACCGCGCCGCGCCGCATGCGCGGCCAGGCATACAGCCAGCCGATCAGGGTGATGTTGAGCAGATTCCACGCCAGCCCGTTAAGGAAGGCCATGCGGTAGGAGCCATAGGCATCGAAGATGTAGCCGGAGGCCAGCCCGCCGGCAGCCATGCCCAGAATGGTGGACATGATCACAAATCCGACGCGGGCACCGGCTTCCCGTGGCGGCATGAACTGCCGTGCGATGACCGCATACATCGGCACGATGCCGCCCTGGAACAGGCCGAAGATGCCGGAAATGATGTAAAGCGACGTCAGCCCGTCGAACCACAGGAACAGGAACAATGACGCGCCCTGCATGCCAGAGCCCAGCAGCAGCACCGCGACCGCGCCGATCCTGTCGGCCAGGAAGCCAGACCCGATCCGGCTGATGATGCCGAGGCCCAGCATCAAGGCCAGCATCTCGGCCCCGCGCGCGGCCCCATATCCCAGATCGGCACAATAGGCGACGATGTGGACCTGCGGCATCGCCATGGCCACGCAGCAGCCGAACCCGGCGATGCACAGGATTGCCATCAGCGCATTGGGAGACAGCCCGAGACTGGCGCGTGCGGCATCGCTCTCAGCCTCTGCCTTGGCATAGCTGGTCTGGGTCACGCGGCGGCGAAACAGCAGCGTCATTGGCAGCATGGTGATGAGCAGCAGCAGGCCGATGGCCACATGCGCCCAGCGCCAGCCCTGCGCCGCGATGGCCTGCTGAAGGAGGGGCGACCACAGCGCGCCGGCCAGATAGTTGCCCGTGGCGGCAATGCCGACTGCCAGCCCGCGCGAACGCTTGAACCAGTGCGAGACATCCGCAATCAACGGTGCAAACCCGATGGAGGCCCCGATGCCGATGAGCAGATGCGCCGCGCCGAACTGCCAGATCGACCCCGAAATGCCGGCCAGCACATAGCCCGCCGCCTGGCTGAGCGACGCGATGATCATGGCGGGCACGATGCCGAATCGGTCCGACAACCGGCCCATGCCGATGGCGGCCCCGGCAAACCCGATCATCATCATCGTGTAGGGAGTGGACGCTGCCCCCCGCACCACGCCGAACTCGGCCTGGACCGCTGGCAAGGCCACCACCACTGACCATGAACCGATGCAGGCGAGCGTGGCAAACACCAGCGAGAATGCCAGCCGTTTCCAGCTATAGGCACTGTCAGGCACAAGCACGGTGGCAGACGAAGCATTCGTTGGACCATTCATGGCATGACCATAGCGGCTGCCGCGAGCCTCACAATGCAGCATGACGCGCGGCGGGGAAGCGCCCCGTGCGGGACGGGAAGGCGCGCAACCTTACGGA
>JANMHN010000221.1:0-2537 GCA_031375185.1 Allobosea sp.
CTCGGCGCGGGTGTAGGTGGCGGTCCAGTGGACGGCGTAGACCTTGCCGTCCGACATGGCGGTGATCGGCGTAATGCCGGTGGCGATGGCCACCCAACCACCCGCCAGAATGCTGACTTTCAGGTTCTGGGCCGGGATCAGCTCAACGGTGGGTTCGCCCGCCAGCAGCGAAACGATGCGGGCGTCCTTGCCATCCACCTTGGAGGATGTGTGCGTGTGGGTGAAGCTGTCGGCATACAGCATGCGCAGCTTGGCAACATCCTTCATGGCCACGGCGTCTGCCAGCTCCTTGCGGAACGCCATGATCTCTTCGACCGTGTGCGTGTGCCCCTCCGGCGAGAGCAGCGACGGCGGGTGGGCGAGGGCAGGGGTAGCCAAGAGGGCGGTCGCGGCGAGGCCGAATGAAAATGTACCCCGGCGCGTCATCGTGATGGGTGTCATCCCCGGCGCGCCAAAGGCGCGGGAAGGGGATCCATTACTTTCTGGAGGCATGGATCCCCTTCCCGCGCAGCGCGCGCCGGGGATGACATTGGAGGTTATCGTTGGCTTGGATTGTTTCATCACAATGTCCCCATCACTTTCTGTTGGAAGCCGTAAACCTCGCGCTTGCCGGCCATCTCGACCAGCGTCACGTCACGCGTCTGGCCCGGCTCGAAGCGAACGGCGGTTCCTGCCGCGATGTCGAGGCGGTGCCCACGCGCCTTGGCACGGTCGAAACTCAGCGCGTCATTGGTCTCGAAAAAGTGGTAGTGGCTGCCGACCTGGATCGGCCTGTCGCCGGTGTTGGAGACGGTCAGCACCACGGTCTTGCGGCCCTCGTTCAGCACCAGATCGCCCGGCAGCGTCGTCACCTTGCCCGGCTCCAGCGCAAGTGTCGCGCCGCGGATCGGCTCGTGTACGGTGACCAGCTTGGTTCCGTCCGGGAAGGTCGCCTCGACCTGCACGTCGTGGATCATCTCGGCAATGCCGTCCATCACCTGATCCGCACTCAGCACATGCGCCCCGGCCTGCATCAGGTCGGCAACCGTCCGCCCATCGCGCGCGCCCTCAATGACGAAATCGGTGATCAGCGCCACCGCTTCGGGGTAGTTGAGCTTGACGCCCCGCTCCAGCCTGCGGCGCGCCACCATGGCGGCCATGGAGACCAGGAGCTTGTCCTTCTCGCGGGGTGAGAGCATCATTGTGGTGGTCCTTCAGGTCTGCCAGCTACGCGGCAAGGGCGCACCTGTCAGGTGGATCATGAAGCGGGCAAGGTCCGCCCGCAAGGCGGCCGCATCCGGCGACAGGAACCGTGCAATCAGCATGCCGTCAAGGCTCGTCGCGCCACATTCGGACACAGCGCCGGTAAGGGCCTCGCGCGCCATGTCAAGCCGCGAAGCCGCATCTGTCGCCACCACCAGCACGGTTGCCATGGCCCGTGCGCCCGCCGCGATGGCAGGGCGCTGCAAGGCAAGGTTCACCAGCCCGCAGAGCTTCACATCCTCGGCGAAGATCAGCCGCCCGTTGCGCCGGATGCGCCAGCGGTCGCGCAAGCTGGCGGTTTCCAGGATTTCGCCCATGGCAAACCGCCCGAAATAGACACTCTCGCAGGCGATCAACGTGGCATCCGTGGCGATGTCCACTTCCAGCGTGCGCCTGAGATTTGCGCGGGCAAACAGGATCGCCTCCTGTGGCAACCAGTGCAGGCATGCCCCCGCGCCGATTTTCAGGCTGGTTGAAACCAGCGTTTCCGGCCCCTGACTGCGGTATATTTTTTCTGCGGCCTGTGTCGTGACGATGGCCTTTGCGCCGTCATCGATCTCGATCCGCGCGGCAAAACGGTCGCCGCCCGTCATGCCGCCGCCGGTGTTGATCAGCACGGCCTCGCAGGTATCGTTGAAGGTACTTGGAAAGCGTGCGCGGTAGCCACCGCTCTCAGCCACATCGAGCCGCACGGTGCGTGTGCCCGCAAGCCCGAAGCGCACGCGGACGCCACCTTCGGCGCGCACGAAAGCGGGCATCAAAGGCACTGCCTCTGGCGTTGTCACGTGGTGGCGATCAGGCCGGTCAAGCATGTGATTGGTGCGTGTTCCCCATTCAGATCTTCGCGCCTCGGGTTTTTGCCTGCAAGGGAGGGGAAACACGTGGCTGCACGAATTTTGGGCAATATTGGGCTGGCAAAGGGTCCAAAATCTACAAATCCTCATCCTGAGCCCGTCGAAGGATGAACTCCAGTTTGTGCAACCCTTGAACTCCTCCTTCGACGGGCTCAGGATGAGGGTTGTGGTGGTCGTATCAATCCTACCGCCCCCTCATTCTCGTCTCCGCGCTGAGGCAAAGAATCGTGAACAGCATCTGCGCCCCGCAATGGGCGGTGTTGCTGGTGCTGTCATATTGCGGGGCGACCTCGACCACGTCGCCGCCGATGATGTTGGCACCGCGCATGCCGCGCAGGATGGCCAGCGCCTCGCGGGGTGTCAGCCCGCCGACTTCCGGCGTGCCGGTGCCGGGCGCATAGGCGGGATCGAGCGAATCCACATCGAAGCTGATGTAGGTCG
>JANMHN010000224.1:0-3638 GCA_031375185.1 Allobosea sp.
CCACAGCCTACAATTTCGGCCCTGACGCCATGGATGCGCAGCCGGTGCATGTGCTGGTGGAGAAACTGGCCGCGCATTTCGGCGTCACGACACCATGGGTGCAGGCGCCTGGGGAGCATCCGCCCGAAGCGCCGGCCCTGATCCTGAATGCAGGCAAGGCCCGGCGGGAATTGCGTTGGCAGCCTTTGGTAGATCTGGATGATGCGCTGAGGCTGACCGCTGACTGGTTCAAGGCCTGGGGAGTAGGAGCGGACATGCGCGCTGTCACGGAGCAGCAGATCACACAGGTGTTGAGCCGCGCCGAGATGCAGATGGCTGCCGGATGACGCCGCGCCTCATCCTGACCGGGGCTAGCGGATTTGTTGGCAGGGCAATCCTGGCCGCGCTGCTGGACAGCGGCGTTGATGTGCTGACGCTGTCGCGCCGCCGCCCTGATGTGCCCGGCAGATTTGCCTGGCGGGCTTGCGACCTGCAGGATGCCCATTCTGTGGCTGATGCGATGCGCGATGTGAAGGCTGATGTGCTGCTCCATGCGGCCTGGACCGTCGAACACGGAAAATTCTGGACCTCGCCCGACAATCTCGACTGGGTGGGGGCATCACTCCGCCTTGCGCGGCTTGCCGCCGAAGCGGGCGCGTCCCGCTTTGTCAGTGTCGGCACCTGTTTTGAGTACGCCTGGCCGGATGATGGCCCTTGTGACGAAAGCACGACGCCTCTGGCTCCCGCCACGCTCTATGCGACGAGCAAGGACGCGACGCGGCGTGTCCTTGAAAAGTTCTGCATCACGAATGAACTGTCGTTCGCATGGGGGAGGCTGTTTTTCCTGTATGGGCCAGGCGAAACGAGGACACGGCTCGTGCCGGCCCTCACGCTGCCCATGCTGGCGGGGCAACCGGCGCGGATCGACAGCGGCAATGCGGTGCGCGACTTCATGGAGGTGGGTGATGCCGGTGCCGCTCTTGCCAGACTTGCGCTGTCCACCGTGACCGGACCCATCAACATCGCCTCGGGCGAGGGCGTCAGCATCGGCGGTCTTACCAGATTGGTCGCCGACATCGTCGGACGACCGGATCTGGTTGTCACCGGCGCATTTCCCGACCGCGCGGGTGAAGGCCCGCGCTGTGTTGCCAGCACATCAAGGCTTATGGATGAGCTCGGATTTGTGCCACGCCTGTCACTTCGGCGGGGGCTTGAACAGGCGGTGGAAAGCTGGCGACAATTCAATCTGCGCCGATGATGTCGTCGAATTTGCGTCCTGTCAGGCCTTGATCGGCGCATGAAACGCAGGATTGCCGTGCTTCAGCAGCTTGGGACTGACACCTGAGCGGACCTGCCAGCCATGTTGTCTGATCAAGTCCGTATTCTTGATGGCGACCATGTTGAAGCCGTGGGGCGGGCCTTCCAGATAGATGTCCGAAAGATCGACCAGTTCGATGGGAAAATCAGCCATATCGATGTTGCTGTTGTAGTCACGCAAGGCATAGACACTGTAGCCGTGGTCAGACAGATGCCGAACGATGGTTGCGTTCTTCAACCCGTCTGACCAGTCCACATATGATCTGTGAACCTCGAAGATGAGGTTTGGTGCCTTGGTTGAAGGCTGTGACAGCAAGGACGAAGCGCCCCTCAGCGCCTCGATTTCACCACCTTCGATATCAAGCAGGATGAGATCCACCGCTGCAATGCTGCTGGCTGCAACATAGCGGTCTATCGTCGTGGCAGGCACGCCGGTCCCGTCATCGAACTCGAGCCGGAATGGGCTCGCATGCGAATCCTCGCCGCGGATGCCGATGCGCGTTGCATCATCTGACCAGAGTGCAATCTCGTTGATGATGATATTGCCGATGCCATTGCGCTCTGCGTTCTTGCGCAGGTAACCGATGTTGACCGGCGACACCTCAAAGGCATGCACCATGGCGCCAGCCCTCATGGCTTTCGCAACCGGCAAGGCATGATCCCCGATGAAGGCTCCGCCAATGATGACATGGCGGGCATCACGGCCAAGTTCGATCATCAATCGCGTGTTCTGCGGCTCATAGACATGGGACGGCTCATCGCCGGCCATGACAAAATCACGAATGATCTTCGAGGTGTAACCGCATTCGTAGACCAGACCGCCCCGGATTGCCTTTGTAACAGTCTCGCCATGTGTGAACATGGCGTCCACGAATGGCCCTGTGAGTTTCTCGCGAACATTGAGCGTCGAATTATGCTGAAGTTCCGCCTCGCTGCCGACGAGGGCGCGAATGACAGCATCCCGTCTGGCGGGGTTGGTGCGCAGATACTCAAGGGCATCCAACAGATTGGCGCTGGACATCGGTGACTGGGGTATTCCGGCGGTGGTCATTGTGGTCCTTGGCAGCTTCGCATGATGCAATTTTGTCGAAGATCAAACACACTCTGATTCGGTGATCAGAGACTTAACCCTCCGCCATATGCGTGGTGCAACCTGCCTTAAATCTTTGTTCATGATGTCGCTTGCAATCCTGCAAGACATTTTCGCGCCACCCAAGGACGCCGATGGCTGAAGCGCATCTGATCGACCCGACCGCCAGCATCTCACCTCTGAGTGATCTGGAGCATTCAAGCCGGGGCTCAAAGCTCATCGTCGGGCCAGGCGCGATGATCGACGCTTTCGTCAAGATCAAGTTTGTCGGCGGGCTTGGCGATGTCATGCTTGGTGATGACAGCCACATCAACTCAGGATGTGTCATCTACAGCGGGGAGGGTGTCAGGATCGGCAAGGGCGTCAGGATCGCAGCCAACTGCACATTTGCCACGCCGAACCATGCGTTCATGGACCGCGACAGGCCGATCAGGCTTCAGGGGTTCCTGCCCAGCCGCGGTGGGATCGTGATCGAGGACGATGTCTGGATCGGCGCAAATTGCGTGTTGCTGGATGGCACGCTGATCCGCACGGGCGCCGTGATCGCGGCTGGCACGGTGGTCCGGGGCGAGATTCCGGCCTGGCATGTTGTGGGCGGCAACCCATGGCAGGTCATCAAGGTGAGGGTGTCTGCCAGCAAAGGCGAGGGCGTACCATGAACGCTGCTGCGGGATGGCCTTCAAGCTTCACCATTGATCCCACCGCGCAGATTTCGCGGCTCGCAGACCTTGAGCCTTCGGCGCGGGGAACGCAGCTTGTCGTGGGGCCGCGCTCGAGCATCGATGCTTTCGTCAAGATCAAGTTCGCGGGTGGCAATGGCGACATCGTCATCGGCGCTGATTGCCGGATCAATTCAGGCTGCGTGCTGTATTGCGGGCATGGCATCCGCTTCGGCAACGAGGTGCTGGTGGCGGCAGGCTGCGTGTTCGTTCCGGCCAATCATGCCATTGCCGATGTGGGGCGCAGCATCAGGGTCCAGGGGCATCTGCCCGGCAAGGGCGGCGTGGTGATCGAGGACGATGTCTGGATCGGGGCCAATTGCGTGTTTCTGGACGGAGCGATCGTGCGGCGCGGCTCGGTGATCAATGCCGGGTCGGTCGTCTGCGGCGAGATCACCGCGTTTTCAGTCGCGTGCGGCAATCCGGCGCGGGTGCTGAAGCCGCGTGAAGGCAGCACAGATCATGGCTGATCATGTCACGGTATTGGGCGCTGCGGGCGTCGTCGGCTCACGGCTGGTGCAAACGCTCCGGCT
>JANMHN010000260.1:0-6125 GCA_031375185.1 Allobosea sp.
TCCTGGCCGACCGCTTCGACGGCAAGCGGCTGAATTCGCCAAATGATGTGGTTCCGCATCCCGATGGCAGCTACTGGTTCACCGATCCGCCCTATGGCGGCCAGCTTTACGAAGGCGCGCCCGATGCAGCTGGCGGGCCGAGCAATGCGAACGGCAGGCTGAGGAACCGCGTCGGGCAATCGGCCGAGATCGGAGCATCGCGACGCGAACTGCCGACCAACTGCTACAGGATCGATCCGGGCGGCAGGGTCGATCTGGTCGTGACCGAGCAGCAGGTGCCCGATCCCAACGGGCTGTGCTTCTCTCCGGACTACAGGAAGCTCTACATCGCCAGCACAGGCAAGGGGCCGGGCGACACCGGGCCGGGCGGCAAGGGTGACATGCACGTTTTCGATGTCGGCACCGACAACAAGCTCACCAACCAGAAGCTGTTCAGCGATTTCATGGTGGATGGCGTCAAATGCGGGCCTGATGGCGTCCGTGCTGATGTGGATGGAAACCTCTGGTGCTCCAGCAATGCGGGGCGCAGTGTCGGCTACAGCGGCGTGACGGTGTGGACACCGGAAGGCAAGCTGATCGGGCGCATCCGCCTGCCTGAAGTCTGCGGCAATGTCTGCTTTGGCGGACCCAAGCGCAACCGCCTGTTCATGGCATCAAGCCAGTCGCTCTATGCTGTCTATGTCAACACGCAAGGAGCAGCGCCGGGCTGAATGGTAATCGAGTGTCATCCCCGGCGGCCCAAAGGGCCGAGAAGGGGATCCATGTTCGCAAGAGAAAGGCGATTTGGATCCCCTTCCCGACGCGTTTCGCGTCGCCGGGGATGACACCCCACTGGCAAATTTTTGCAGCTCCAAATTTTTGCAGCTCAACGAGCCGCCACCGTCATCGGCATGCCGCCGGCGGGCCTGAGCGTGATGCGCTGCATCGGCTCGGGTTCGCTTGCCGCAGCATAGCTGAACCGCACGCGTTGCGTCAGCGTTGCCAGGGCGATCATGGCCTCGACCATTGCGAACTGCATCCCCACGCAGATGCGCGGACCTGCGCCGAAGGGCAGGAAGGCAAACCGGTCGATCTTGTCCCGTGCGCCGGGCAGGAAACGCTGAGGGATGAAACTGTCCGGATGGTCCCACAGCAGCTTGTGCCGGTGGATGACGTAGGGCGGGATCACAACAAGCGCCCCCTTCGGAATGTCGATGCCATCCACAGCGTCCGCCTCGTTCGCGCTGCGGGTGAGGGTGGCGACCGGCGGATAAAGCCGCATGGCTTCCTCGATCACGGCGCGGGTCATGGCCAGCCTGTCGCCGTCCAGTGCGGCGGCGACGATGTCATCGCCCGCGGCATCCGCCTCGCGTTCGACCTCTTCCAGAATCTCCGGCGAGCGTGACAGCAGGTACAACGCCCATGTCAGCACATTGGCAGTTGTTTCGTGCCCGGCACCGATGAAGGTGACGATGTTGGCGCCAACCTCCACGTCGCTGAGTCCCTGGCCGTTTTCAGGGTCGCGCGCCGCGATCAGGGCAGTCAGCAGGTCGGCTGGTGCAGGCTCGCCATGTGCGATCATGGCATTGCGGGCGGCCACGATCTCGCGGACCGTGCGCTCGAAGAAGTTGATGGAGGGCTGCGCCATGATGCGCCCGATGCGCGGCACCCACGCGGGAGCATTGAAGATGTCGAGAGGATCGATCCGGCCTTGCGTCTCGAAATAACGTGACAGGGCCGCCCCGAAGGCATCCGCGCCGCCGTCGATCACGTTCGAGAACAGCGTCGCCGCCAGCACATCGAAGGTCAGCGTTGTCATCAGGTTCGACACGTCGAGAACATGTCCGGGCCTTCGGCGGGCGAGCTTCGCGGCATGGACCTCGACCGGCGCCAGCATGGCTTTTGCCAATGCTGCGACGCGCCGTGGCGTGAACAACGGAGCGACCGTGCGCCGGGCGCGCTTCCAGGCCTCGCCCTCTGCGGTCAGAAGCCCGTCACCCAGCCCCGGCGACAGCACGCGAAGTTGCAGGTCATCCTTGCGGTAATTGGCGACATTGTCGACCAGCACATGCTTGATCGCCTTCGGATTGGCGAGAAACACGCCATAGCCGAACATTCCAGGCCCCGAGAGATGCAAATCTTCGAAATGCGCCCTTCGCCAGATCGTCAGGGGATTGCGCCTGAGCGCAAGCAGCAGTTCAAGCCGGTTCAGCTGATCGGCATGCGGCCGGGGCGCAGGTGGTCGAAAGTGGCGGGCAACTGCGCGCGTGAGCACCGTGTCGGACATGGGACAAGCCTTTCCTGCAATCCCCAACATAAGAAGGCCGTCCGCAGCACGCCAGCAGACGAATGGCCGCGCACGCGATGACCACGAATGGCCGCGCACGCGATGACGTAGAGCTGCGCAGCCTGCGGCACCTGCTCTTTGTGCCTTTCCCTCTGCGCGCATGCGTGATAGCCGACCTCGTCAACTTGAAGCGTGCGCCTGCCGCCGCGAGACTCAAGACATGAGGTTGACCGATGGCCGAAATCGTTGACACATTGATCCGCGAGGGTCTGACATTCGATGATGTCCTGCTTGAGCCAGGCCCTTCCGAGGTGCTTCCGGCGCATGTCGATATCAGGACGCAATTGACCAGGACGATTTCGCTGAACCTTCCGCTGGTGGCCTCCGCGATGGACACCGTCACAGAGTCGCGGATGGCCATCGCCATGGCGCAGGCAGGCGGACTTGGCGTGATCCACCGCAATCTCGATGCGGACTTGCAGGCCGAGCAGGTGCGGCAGGTCAAGAAATACGAATCCGGCATGGTGATGAACCCGATCACGATCTTTCCGGACGAAACCTTGTCCGACGCGCTGGAACTGATGAAGCGCTACCGGATTTCAGGCGTGCCGGTCGTCGAGCGCGGTCCGCAAGGCCACAAGGGCAAGCTGGTCGGCATCCTCACCAACCGCGACGTGCGCTTCGCATCCGACGCAGACCAGCCCGTCGCCGAACTCATGACCAAGGACCGGCTGATCACGGTGCGCGAGGGCGTCACCCAGGTCGAGGCCAAGCGCACGCTGCACCAGTTCCGGATCGAGAAGCTCCTTGTCGTGGACGAGCATTTCCGCTGCATCGGGCTCATCACCGTCAAGGACATCGAAAAGCAGGTGGCCCATCCCAATGCGGCCAAGGACGGGCAGGGCCGTCTGCTGGTCGCCGCAGCCACCACGACCGGCGATGCGGGCTTCGAGCGATCCGAGCTGCTTGTCGATGCCGGTGCGGATGTCATCGTCGTTGACACTGCCCATGGCCATTCGGCCGGGGTGTTGGCCAGCGTGGCGCGCGTCAAGCGGCTCTCCAACACCGTGCAGATCATTGCCGGCAACGTCGCGACCGCGGGCGGTGCGCAGGCGCTGATCGATGCGGGGGCCGATGCGGTCAAGGTCGGCATCGGGCCAGGCTCGATCTGCACCACGCGCATCGTCGCTGGTGTCGGTGTCCCTCAACTCACCGCGATCATGGATGCTGTGTCTGCAGCGCGGAAGGCAGGCGTGCCGGTCATTGCCGATGGCGGCATCAAGTATTCCGGCGATTTCGCCAAAGCTCTGGCGGCCGGTGCCTCATGCGCCATGGTCGGCTCGCTTCTGGCCGGGACGGACGAGACGCCCGGCGAGGTGTTCCTGTATCAGGGCCGCTCCTACAAATCCTATCGCGGCATGGGTTCGGTCGGCGCCATGGCGCGCGGCTCGGCAGACCGCTATTTCCAGCAGGACATCAAGGACGCGCTGAAACTCGTGCCGGAAGGCATCGAAGGTCAGGTGGCCTACAAGGGGCCGGTTTCCGGCGTGCTGCATCAATTGGCCGGCGGACTGCGCGCAGCCATGGGCTATGTCGGCGGCAAGGATTTGCGCGATTATCAGGACAAGGCGCGCTTCATCCGCATCACTTCGGCAGGCCTGCGCGAAAGCCATGTCCATGATGTGATGATCACACGCGAAAGCCCGAACTATCCGGGGCGGAACAGCTGAGCAGCCGCCCGGATAATGCGTGATCGGCAAGGTAAATTCGCCCTACTGTTGCCACAGCCGATGGATCAAGTATGTCGCCGCTCATTCAGGGTCTTTCAACAGACTCATGTTCTGATGGCGTGTGTTGGCAGGGGGGTCATGTCATGTTGCATCGTGTTGGTGCCGTCATGTTTGCTGCGGCTTTGGGCCTGGGAGTGGGCGAGAGCGTCGCGCAGACGGCAAGCGGTGCGCAGGGCCAGGGCGTCAGTGCCTCCGAGGTGCTGGCAAGCGTCAATTCCTACCGCCGTTCCTATGGATTGCAGCCCGTGCGGTCTGATGCAGCTTTGATCCGCGCCGCCCGCGCACAGAGCGCAGCAATGGCGCAGCAAGGCGTGATGAGCCACGACGCTGGTGGCGATTTCCGTTCAAGGCTTCTGGCCAACGGCGTGGGCCGTGCGGCAGCGGTCGAGAACATCGCCTGGGGCACCGCGTCTTTTGCCGCGACCATGCAGATGTGGACGTCCTCGTCCAAGCATGCAGAGAACATGCAGACACCGGACATGACGCGTGTCGGCGTCGCTGTGGTCAACGGCAGCACTGGCCCATACTGGACTATGGTGATGGCGGGCAACGCGCGCTGATGTTCTGACGGGCAAAAAGCCTGGGAGACCAGGCCTTTTGCTGGTTCGGGATTTGGTTCGATCTCAGCGGCGGCCGGACTCAAGATTGGTCTTGGCATCGACCCGCTTGGCTGGCGGCGGATCGAAACTCTGCGCGACAGGTTGCGCGCAGGCAGCGAGCGAAGCGGTCAAAACGGCAGCAGCCGCGAGCTTGATCAGTCTGATCATGGGGAAAGTCCTTCATCAAAGTGCAGCGCATCTGATGCCAGATGCACGATAAGGATCGACTTGAGAGTTATTTGCGTCCAAAGCCCTCTCAACATCTTGTCGTCTATCAGCAGTCCGTCACGCCAAACTGTGACTGCAGTGTGATGATGTCATATCAACCATGAAAACTGAACAGATCCCTATGACACCTGCCGCACGCATCCAGGCCGCCATCGAAGTCCTGACCGATCTGATCGAGCGCAAGCGCCCTGCACCTGATGCGCTCAAGGACTGGGGCCTGAGTCACCGTTTTGCAGGCTCGAAGGACCGCGCTTCCATCGCCAGCCTCGTCTATGACGCGCTGCGCCGCCGCTCGTCAGCCGCCTGGCTGATGGGCACGGACACACCGCGCGCCGTGATGGCTGGCGCACTCAGGCTGCAGCGCGGCATGGAGCCAGCCAGCGTTGTCCGCATGTTCTCCGGCGAGCGCCACGCGCCGGAAGCCTTGTCGGACGAGGAGCAGGGCCGATTGGCCCGCTCGCTTGATGATGCGCCCGAACATGTCCGCGCCGATGCGCCGGAATGGATCTGGCCCTCGATGCAGGCGGCCTTCGGCGACACTGCTGTCGAGGAGGTCGTGTCCTTCGCGGCCCGCGCGCCCATCGACATCCGCGTCAACGAACTCAAGACCACGCGCAAGAAGCTCATGGCGGAGCTGGCGCATCTCAGACCCGAGGAAACGCCCTATTCGCTTGATGGACTGCGCTTCCAGCCCGGTGATGACGGTCGCGGGCCTTCGCTGCAGACCGAAAAGGCTTTTCTGGATGGCCTGTTCGAGGTGCAGGATGAAGGCTCCCAACTGGCCGCGCGCCTGTCACTCGCCAGCCCGAGCGATTTCGCGGTCGATCTGTGCGCGGGGGCAGGCGGCAAGACTCTGTCGCTGGCGGCGCTCATGGAAAACCGCGGCCAGATCATCGCCACCGAGAATGACAGCCGCCGCCTGACCCCGCTCTATGAGCGCGTCACCCGTTCAGGTGCCCGCAACGTGCAGGTGCGATCACCCAAACTGCGCAATGACGATGCAGTGGCGGATCTCGACGGTCTCGCAGATCTTGTCCTTATTGATGCGCCTTGCACGGGTTCCGGCACCTGGCGGCGCAACCCGGATGCAAAATGGCGGCTGCGCCCCGGAGCCCTGGCCGAGCGCATCAAGGATCAGACGATTGTGCTCGACCGCGCCGCGCGTCTCGTCAAGAAAGGCGGCCGCATCGCCTACATCACCTGTTCGCTTCTGCCCGAGGAAAATGATGATGCGGTCGACGC
>JANMHN010000272.1:0-4814 GCA_031375185.1 Allobosea sp.
TCAGCAGCCCTTAGAATGTCTTCCCGTGTGTCTGTGGCGTAGGTGACATGGTGCAACCCTGCGAGGCGGCCTGTTCACTTGAACGCGGCTGGCAGCCAGAGCGAGAAGGCAGGCACATAGGTGACGAGCATCAGCACCGCGACGCTGGCGCCATAGAACGGCCAGATCGTCCGCATGCTCTCCGAGATCGAGACCTTGCCGATAGCACAGGCCACGAACTGGACGGAGCCGACGGGGGGCGTGTTCAGGCCGATGCCGGCATTGAGGATCAGGACCACGCCGAAATGCACCGGATCCATACCGATGGCCTTGATCAGCGGCAGGAAGATCGGCGTACAGATGATGATCATCGGCGCCATGTCCATGAAGGTGCCCAGCACCAGGAGGATGACGTTGATCAGGAGCAGGATGATGAACGGGTTGTCGCTGAGCGCGTTCATCATGTCGACGGTCGCCTTGGGCACCTGCAGGAAGGCCATGAGCCAGCCGAAGCTGGAGGCCGCGCCGATCACCAGCAGCACCATCGCCGTGGTCCGCACGGCGCCCAGCGTTGCGTCGATGAAGCCCTTGAGGTTCAACTGGCGGTAGACGAAGACCGTGATGAGCAGCGCGTAGATAACGGCGATGCAGGAGGATTCCGTGGCCGTGAACACGCCGGAACGCACACCGCCAAAAATGATGCCGATCAGCAGGATGCCCGGCATCGCCGCCACGAAGAACCTGAGTACGGCGAGGAAGCCGGGAAACACGCCCGCCGGGTAGCCGCGCTTTACCGCCACGAGCCACGCGGCGATCATCAGGGACACGCAGAGCATCAAGCCGGGGATGACGCCCGCAGTGAAGAGATCCGCAATGGAAATGGTGCCCCCTGCCGCCAGCGAATAGATGATCATGTTGTGCGAGGGCGGGATCAAAAGCGCGATGATCGCGGCGTTGGCGGTCACGTTCACGGCATAGTCTGCCGCATAGCCGCGCTTCACCATCTGGGGAATCATGATGCCGCCCACGGCAGAGGCGTCGGCGACCGCTGAGCCGGAGATGCCGCCAAAAAGCGTGCAGGTCACGACGTTGACCTGGCCAAGCCCACCGCGCAGGTGGCCGACAAGGCTTGCCGCGAACTGGATGAGCCTGTCGGCGATGCCGCCACGGATCATCAGGTCGCCCGAATAGATGAAGAACGGGATCGCCAGCATGGCAAAGGCGTTCATGCCGGTCGACATCTGCTGGAAGACCACCACCGGCGGGATGCCCATGTAGAGCACGGTCGCCAAAGAGGAGAGCCCAAGGCAGAACGCCACAGGCACGCCCATGACGAGCAGCAGCGAAAAGCTGAAAAAGAGCACGAACATGTCCATGTTCAGGATGCCCCGCCTGAAGATGCCTGCACCGCGTGATCCTCACCAAGGTGGTCGCCCGCCACGAAGGGCATCGGCGCGCGGGTCTGGCCCGTGAGTGACAGCATCAGCTTTTCAAGGCTGAACAGCGCCACCAGCAGGCCCCCTGCGATGAGCGGCACGTAGTCCCAACCCTTGGAGATGCCGATCATCGGCAACCTGTCAGCCCAGACCTTTGCGGCCAGTTGCCAGCCATAGACCACCATGGCGCACCCGAAGATGGCGACGAGGGATTCGTTGACGATGACAAGTGTGCTCTTCCACCTGCCTTTTGCATAATGGAGGCCCACATCGAAGCCCATGTGGTCCATCTCCCTCACGCCCACCGCACCCCCGAGCAGAATGAACCAGAGCATCAGGAACAGCGATACCGGTTCGCCCCAGGTCGGCGTGGCGTTCAGCACGTAGCGGCCAAACACTGTCCAGGCGACAATCACCGTCATGGCGATGAGGCCAGCGCCCGAAAGCAACAGCGCGAAGAGACTCAGCCGGGCTGCAAGCCGCGACAGGAGCCGGGCGAGGCCAGCCATGTGTCGTTCCTGGAAAATGAGGCAGGCAGGCCGGCATGAGCGTCGGCCGCCACTGACGTTGTCGGTTACTGCACGGCCTGGATGTCTGCGACGAGCTTTTTCAGCGCCGCATCGGTAACGAAGCGGTCATAGACCGGCTTCATGGCGTCGATGAAGGCCTTTTTGTCGACGGCGTTGACCACCGCGCCGCCAGCCTTGACCTTGGCTTCGGATGACGTCTCGCGGGCATCCCAGAGGTCGCGCATGACCTTGACCGATTCCCTGGCAGCCGCCTTGACGATGTCCTGGTCCTCCTTCGAGAGCTTGTCGAACGAACGCCTCGACATGACCAGAACCTCCGGCGAGAGCGAATGCTCGGTCATCGAATAGAACTTCGACACCTCGAAATGCTTGGTGGAATCATAGGATGGCCAGTTGTTTTCGGCCCCGTCAATGACGCCGGTCTGCAACGCGGAATAGACCTCGCCGAAGGCCATGGGTGTCGCATTGGCACCGAGCGCGGAGACGAGCGCCACGAACATGTCCGATTGCTGCACACGGATCTTGAGGCCCTTCATGTCATCAGGCTTCGTGATCGGCCGCTTGGAATTGTAGAACGAGCGCGATCCGGAATCGTAGAACGCAAGACCGACGAGATCGTGCTTCTCGAACTCCTTGAGGATGCTGTCGCCGATCGGCCCGTCCATGACCTTGCGCATGTGGTCGACCGAGCGAAAGATGAAGGGCAGCGAGGGAATGTTCGTTGCCGGGATCAGGTTGTTGAACGGCGCCATGTTGATGCGGTTCAGGTCAATGACACCGAAGCGCGTCTGCTCGATGGTGTCCTTCTCGGTGCCGAGCTGGCCTGAATGGAAGACGTTGATCTTCAGCCGACCCTTGGTGCGCTCTTCCAGAAGCTTGCCGATGTGCTTGACCGCCTCAACGGTCGGGTAGCCATCCGGATGGATGTCGGTCGAGCGCAGTGTCGTCTGTGCGCTGGCCGGGGTGCCAAGCAAGGTCGCGTCAAGTCCTGCAAACGCCACAATGGCGGCCGCACATCCCAGCAGTGTCCTGCGTGTTGCCATGTCGTCTCTCCCTTGTCTGCCTCGCCGCTTGATTACGGCGATGTTCTTGTCGAGCGGAAACAGCCCACCCCTTTCCGTTTATCCAACGCGCATCTTCAGTTGCCCGTCCGATCCGAAATCCGCTAGAACGGAGTCGCCAGGCACCACCTTGTGGATGCCGGTTGCCGCTCCGGTCGAAATGATGTCCCCCGCCTTGAGCCTGAGACCACGCCTTTCGAGATGATCCAGCAGAAACGCCACGGCCTCAAGTGGCCCGCCCTTGATGCGGGCCGCGCTGCCGACACCCGCGATTGTGCCGTTGATCGACATGCTGGCTGTCAGGTCTTCGGTCGCCCGCGTCCGCCAGTTCCGGATGGCCGGGCCCATGACCACGCCGTCATTGTTGCCGCAATCCGACGCCACGGCAAACGACCCGATCTCGTTGATCGTCGCCAGCGGGCTTCCCGCCAGTTCCATCCCGATATGCAGCGCGCCGATTAGGTCCGCAGCTTCCTGAGGTGTCGGCTGTCGCCGGAACAAGGGAGCATCAACCGCCATGACAGCGATAAACTCAGCTTCGACCGCAGCAAAACCGCCCCTGAACACCGCCCAGTCGGGCGCATCTGCGGACGCACGCGCGTCAACGAACCGGCTTTCGAAGACCGGACCACTTAGGCGCTCTTCACCGAAGGACTGCCGGAACGGGTTGGCGACCATCGCCACCTTCCAGCCCGCAACACGCTCGCGCCGTTGCGTGATCTGCGCCAACTGGACCGCATAGGCGACCGCCCTGTCCACCGGCACCTCTCCGGGAAACGCCTCAAGGCTGAGCCGCGCCTTGCGCGAGGCCACGAAAGCTGCCGCGACCATGTCGGCGCGTGTTTTTTCGTCCACGCACTCGGCCCCCTCCAGCATCTGCACGAGCGGCTTGCCATCCATGCTGGTATGGTAGTATCCATTAAATCGGCGCGCAAGCCCGATGTTTGGAGCCTGCCTTCGGAAAGCGAGCGCGAAACCCATGACCTATCACATCGCACCTGTGACCGGCAGCGCCGCCCGGCAAATTGAACGGCAGTTGCGCGCCTCGATCATCTCGATGGATCTGCCACCCGGCACGCGCCTGTCGGAGATCGAGTTCGCCGAGAAGTTTGGCGTTTCCCGCCAGCCCGTGCGCGAAGCGCTGATCGCGCTGGCGCGGGCGGAACTGGTGTCGATCCTGCCGCAGCGCGGCACGACGGTCGTGAAGATATCTGACAGCCGGATGATGCAGGCGCGCTTCATCCGCGAACAGATCGAGGCTGGGGTCGTGCGCCGCGCCTGCGAAGCGCAGCTGGCTGACACGGACCGGCGGATGCTGGACGAGCTTGTCCGCCGTCAGCACGACGCTCTTTCGCGTGATGACATCGAAGGCTTCAAGGTGGCCGATGAGAGCTTTCATCATCACCTGGCCCGCGCGGCCGGCCTGGAGCTGGCCTGGCAGATGATCGGCGACATCAAGGCGCATCTGGACCGGGTCTGCCACCTGACACTGACCAACGCTGAGGCGATGCGCCCGCTGATCGGCCAGCATCAGGCGATCCTTGATGCGGTGGTCAGACGGGACGCCGACGCGGCGGACACCGCGATGCGTTTGCATCTCACGGAAATCTTGCGGTCATTGCCGGTCGTCATGGCGGAGCGGGCAGACCTCTTTGACTGACAGGGCGAAGGCTCGCATCGTTCCGGAAAGCCGCAGTTTCAATCACATCCGCATTCACAGCTTCCGCAATCCGGAGGCCTGATGACGCATCGAAAAGTTGCAGGTCTCGCGGGACACCCTCGGTGTTCAAGGAGTAACTCGCCGGCAC